>CABQNA010000049.1 GCA_902465425.1 uncultured Collinsella sp. | reverse complement strand
AAGCCGCAGCCGCGCCGCGCGTTTGTGGCCGTCGGCTCCAACCTGGGGCATCGCTGCGACAACATCCGCGCCGCACGCGAGATGATCGCCGAGATTCCACTCACCTGCGTGTCCAACTCCTCCAAGATCTACGAGAGCGAGCCTGCCTACGAGACGCGCCAGGACGCGTTTGCCAACGCCGTCATCGAGATCAAGACCGAGCTGGCGCCGTTGGTGCTGCTCGATGAACTCATGAAGATCGAGGCCGAGCTGGGGCGCGACCGCTCCAAGAAGGCCAAGGCCAACGGTCCGCGCACCATCGACCTGGACCTGCTGTGGATGGACGGCGAGACCCACGGCGGCAAAAAGCTGCGCCTGCCGCATCCGCTGATCGGCGAGCGCGATTTTGTGCTGGTGCCGCTCGAGGACTTGATGCACGACCCGGCGCGGTTCTTCCGCTACAACGGCGTCGAGGTCAAGGAGCCCGAGGACCGCGTGGGTCATATCGTGGGCGAATTGGGGCGTATGTAGATGATCGAGATGAATGCTGTTGCCGCCGGCACCGAGCTCGACGCGGCGCGTGACGCGGGCCGCGAGGGCGTGCCCGCGGGCTGGTGCGCATGGAGCGCGGGCGATGCTTCGCTGACGTTTTCGCTGGTCGTGCGTCCGGACGTGAACATGCATGCCTTCCACGGCCTGCCGTTTGTGGCGGCGATGGGCATGATGGATGCGCTTGTGGGCACGGCTTCGACGCCGGGGTTGGGCCTTGCCGGTAAGGTGGGTATCCGGTGGCCGAGCGATATCGTGTGTGGCGCGCCTGCGTTTGAGACGTCGCTCGCGCGTGTTACCGTGAACGGCGGTGCCGGTGCTGCGGGCATGTTTGCCGCGGTGACGGTTGATATTGAGCGTGCGGCGCTGGGTGAGCTTGGTGTGGACGTGGCTGACGAAGCGCTGGTCGAGGCGCTGGCCGCCGCCGTGCTGGGCCGCGTGGACGCCTGGGCGGTTGTTGCCAACACGCCGCAAGGCGCCGCAGGGCCGCTGGCTCCCGTGCTGGGCGAGTACTTCGACATGGTGCCGCTGCTGGGCCGCCAAGTTGCGGCGGTGTCGCCCAACGGTTTGCCGCTTGCGGTCGGTGTGTTTGCGGGCCTGGACATCTGGGGTCGTGCGACCATCAAGACCGATGCCGGCGAGCAAGAGTTTCCGCCCGAGGCCGTGCGCATTCGCGGACTGTAACGCGAGGCGCCCGCGCTCAAAGACAACGATGACAACGAAGCCCTCCTCGGCCTGCACTGGGGAGGGCTTTCGCGTGGCTGTAGGGCTGGCTTAGTCCTATTACTCAAAACTGAAAAAATTTCGATTTTGAGGAATAGGACTAAGCCAGCTCGGCCTTTTGCGAGGTATATTCGTTGCAGAGCCTATTACTCAAAACTGAAAAATTTTCGTTTTTGAGGAATAGCGATAAAAGACCGCAGGGAGGCGCCAATGAAACTCATCAATAGAACGTCATACATGGACATGTTGACGAGCCTTATTGGCGTGCCGGACATCAAGGTCATAACGGGCATTCGCCGTGGCGGTAAGTCAAAATTGCTCGAGGCCCTCCGCGATTACGTGGAGGCAAATCTGTCCAATTCGAATGTCATCCATATCAATTACAACCTCGACGAGTTCGAGGACCTGCTCGAATATCATGCCCTGCTCGCCTATGTAAAAGAGCATCGAGTGTCCGACAAGCAAAACTTCCTGCTTATCGATGAGGTTCAGATGTGCGACGGCTTTGAACGCGCAATCAACAGCCTCCATGCATCCGAGCAGTACGACATTTTCATTACCGGATCGAACGCCTTTTTGCTGTCGAGCGATCTGTCGACGCTCTTTACGGGGCGTACGTTCGAGATCGAGGTTTTCCCATTCTCGTTTGAGGAGTATCGTCTCTATGGCGACGAGGGCGATGTCGACCGCGACTTCGATGAGTACGCGAGAACCGGTGGTATGTCCGGCTCTTACCCTTATCCACTGCAGGAGCAGCGCTATCAATATCTCTCCAATGTCTTTAAAACGCTCATCGTGAGGGATATCGTGCAGCGGCATAACGTGAGAAACGAATCGGCGCTGCTGCGCATTGCCGATTACATGATGGACAACGTTTCCAACATTACGTCGGCACGCAACATTACTGATGCATTAAATGCGGATGGGCTAAAGATTACGAACAAGACGGTCGGCACGTACATGGGGTACCTGTGCGATGCGTTTGCCTTCTATAAAGTTCGTCGGTACGACATTCGCGGCAAAAAATACCTTAAGAGCGGCGAGAAATATTACCTGGCAGACCACGCGTTCAAATACGCACTGCTCGGTACACGTGATATGGATTGGGGACGCGTATACGAGAACATGGTGGCCATCGAGCTGCTGCGCCGCGGATACGAGGTATACGTCGGTGTGCTCTATAAAAAGGAAATTGACTTTATAGCAATCAAGCGAAGCGAGAAGCTCTACATTCAGGTGAGCGACGACATCAGCTCGGATAAGACATTTGAACGCGAGATTTCGCCACTGCTGAGCATTGGCGACGCGTACCCCAAGATGATTCTCGCCCGAACGCATCACGAGGCCACGGACCGCAATGGGGTGCAGATCGTGGACCTGGCGAGGTGGCTATGCGGCGAGGCGTAGCAGAAAGCCTATTCCTCAAAACTGATAAATTTTCGATTTTGAGGAATAGGACCGATGCGTTGCCTAGTTCGCCGCTCGCGTTCGTGCTCGACTTAAGCCCCTGCTCTATCCCAGCTCCTGCATGCGGCGGTAGATTTCGCAGATACCCTTGATGGTGAGCTGTCCGTCGACTACGTCGAAGGCATCGGTCGAATCGGCGACGATGCCGGCGAGACCGCCCGTGGCGATAACGGTGGCATCCTCGCGGCCCAGCTCGCGCTTCATGCGCGCGACCAGGCCCTCGGCCATGGCGGCGGCGCCCATCACGGCGCCGACCTTGATGCACTCCTCGGTATCGCGGCCGATGGCGTGCTCGGGCGCCTCGAGCGGCACGCTGGCGAGCTTGGCGGCACGGGCGGCAAGCGCGTCCATGGAGATGCGAATGCCCGGCGCGATCGCTCCGCCAATGTAATAACCGTCCTCATCGATGACGTCGATATTGGTCGCGGTGCCAAAGTCCACCACGATTGCCGGCGCGCCGTAGAAGGTCTCGGCCGCAACGGCGTTAGCGACGCGATCGGCGCCTACGGCCTGGGGACGCGCCGCGCGCAGCTTGGTCACCGCGGCCGTCTGCGGCCCGATAACGATGGCGTCCGCGGCAATGCGGTCGGCCACAGTGTGCCACTCGCGCGAGAGCTGCGGCACCACGCCGGCGAAGGCGATCGCGTCGACCGCGTCGAGCGAGAGGCCGTACATCTTAAAGAAGCCCATCAGGCGCACATGGATCTCGTCGGCGGTATAGGAGCGGTCGGTGGGCATGCGCCACGACTGCACCAGCTCGTCTCCGTCAAACAGGCCCATGGCCGTCTGCGTGTTTCCCATATCGATAGCGAGCAGCATGTCTACTCCCGGTGTTGGCATAAAAGGACGCGCACCATTGTATACGCGCCGCCGACGGCGCTCGGCTGCGATTCGTTTACGGTGATAGGGGCTGAGGGGTTTAAATATGAAGGAATTATGCTCCACGAGATTTTCCTTGCCGTTTACCGAACTCCCGCGTAATATTCTTTCTTGCGCACATGAGGCGCCCAGACATTGCGGGGTGGAGCAGTCTGGTAGCTCGCCGGGCTCATAACCCGGAGGTCGTAGGTTCAAATCCTGCCCCCGCGACCAAGAACTTGCAGCTCGTCGGCCTAGCCGGCGAGCTTTTTTGTTATTTCGGGATCGTTTCTTCGGTTCAATTCTCGGCCTCTCAAACAAAATCTCGATCTGTAACATCTAGACCCGATTTGGGCGGCTAGGTGTTACAGATCGAGATATACCGGTGGGTTGGGTCGTGTTTGTCTAAATCTGTAACACGAGGGACGGATTTTGCCGCGTAACTGTTATAGATTGAGACAAACCGACGGGCCGCCCCGTCCCATCCACCAGCCGCCACCTGATATTCGCCGATTTCCGTTGTGCCGCTGTGCCCCCATGCCATATCCTCTAGACAACTACGCGGCACCATCGCCGCCGCGCCTACAAGAGAGGAATATCCATGACCGCACCTGCATCCAAGCTGCTCCAGCCCATTACGGTTGGCCCCCTTGAGCTCAAGAACCGCATTATGTTCCCGCCGCTTACCACCGGCTACGAGGAGCGCGACGGCTCCATTGGCGAGCGCAGCCTGGCTTTTTACGAGCGCCTGGCCCGTGGCGGCGTGAGCTACATCGTCATCGGCGACGTCGCTCCCGTCATGACCGCAAGCCCCACGCCCAAGCTGGCGACCGACGCTCAGATCCCCACGTTTAAGGCGCTGGCCGATGCCGTCCACAAGCACGGCGCCAAGGTCGCGCTGCAGCTGTTCCACCCCGAGTACGATGTGCCCGGTGTCGGCCGCATGGTCATGGGCTCCATGGCTGCCGCCAAGGCCGCGCAGGAGGCCAAGGCCGCCGGCGACGAGGAGACCTTTGCCGCCAAGATGGCCGAGTCCAACGAGATCCGCAACCAGGCCTACGCCAAGCTGCATCACGACATGCAGCACTTTGTGAACGAGGCGAGCGTAGAGCAGCTCACCCAGATTAAGGAGGCCATCGCTGCCTCGGCCGCTCGCGCACAGCAGGCCGGCATCGACGCCATCGAGGTCCACGGCGACCGCTTGGTGGGTTCGCTGTGCTCGGCCATCCTCAACCAGCGCACCGACGAGTACGGTGGTTCGTTCGAGAACCGCGTTCGCTACGCGCTGGAGGTCGTCGCTGCCATTAAGGAAGCCGCGCCGCAGCTGATGGTGGAGTACAAACTCCCCGTGATTATGGAGAACCCCGACGGCACGCCGCGCGGCAAGGGCGGCCTGCAGCCCGACGAGGCCTGCGAGTTTGCCAAGCTGCTTGAGGGCGCGGGCATCGACATGATCCAGGTCGCACAGGCCAACCACACCGGCAACATGGGCGACACCATTCCGCCCATGGGCGCCATGCCCTACAACTGGACGCTGCCCGTGGCCGAGCGCGTCAAGGCCCTGGTCTCCGTGCCGGTGGCAACCGTGGGCCGTGTTGTCTCGGTCGAGGCCGGCGAGAAGATTCTGGAAGACGGCGCGGCCGACATCATCGCCTACGGCCGCTCGCTCATGTGCGACCCCGACATTGCGCTGAAGGCCGCCACGGGTGAGCCCATCCGCGAGTGCCTCAACTGCAACAAGGGTTGCGTCGACGCGATTCAAAACCGCAAGTACATTTCGTGCGTGCTCAACGCCGAGAACGGCGACGAGGCGACCATCGCCATTAAGCCGGGCGAGGGCGACAAGAAGATTGCCGTGGTGGGCGGCGGCATCGCCGGCCTGGAGGCCGCGCGCGTGGCGGCCAAGCGCGGCTACGACGTGACCGTTTACGAGGCGAGCGACCATCTGGGCGGCCAGATTGTGCTGGCGGCCGCGCCCCCGCGCAAGGACGAGATCATGCGCTCGGTCGAGTATTACGAGAAGATTCTGCCCGGTCTGGGTGTGAAGGTTGAGCTCAACCATGCCGCTACCGCTGAGGACCTCAACGCCGCCGACGCCGCGATTGTGGCTGTGGGCGCACACGACGTGGTCATTCCCGTTCCGGGCGCCGATTCGGACAAGGTCGTCTCGAGCTGGGACGTGCTGGCCGGCAAGGTGGAGCTTACGGGCCGCGTCGCCGTCATTGGCGGTGGCCTGGTGGGCACCGAGACTGCCGAGTACCTGCTGCAGCACGGCTGCGAGGTGGCGATCGTGGAGATGCTCGACAAGATTGCCGCGGGCGAGTCCGAGACCATTCTGCCGCTGATCATGAGCGACTTTGCCGAGCACAACGTGGAGCAGCACGTGAAGACCCGCCTGACCGCCATTACCGACGAGGGCGTGGAGGCTGTTCACACCACCGAGGACGGCGCCGAGGAGCCGGTAAAAATCGCCTGCGATTACGTGGTGATGGCCGTGGGCTCCAAGGCCAACGCGTTTGACTTGGATGGCGTGACGGTGCCCGTGACCCGCGTGGGCGACTGCTCGGGCGAGCGCACCGCCGACATTGCGAGCGCCATTCGCACGGCATATCACGCGGCCAACGAGCTGTAGTTGAACATCGCGGCCAGGCGGGGCGGTAGCACGGATCCGTCTCGCCCGGCTGTGTCCCGTCGGGTGTCAACCGGTGCGGGGCCTGCAAGCGCAGCAGGTCCCGCCCTTTTTGTTTTGCTCCGGTGGATAGCAATGCGAGGTAATCATGAGGAGTGAGGACGTCTACTGCCTTGCGGATCACTCAAAATTATTGGGGGAGGGGTTAATAACCATATCCTCTATACCAAAGGACATAAAGAGATGCCAATTTTGTTGACAAGCGAATGACGATTAGCTGCGAGTCAGCTACCAGCGTAAATAATCGATAAAGAAATGTCGTAATTTGGTGCCAAATGCCCAGATAACGCCGCGTCTACTTTAATTAACTGCTTTGAGCAAACAGTAAAATGCTACTATCTAACTTGCACGTAAGAAAGCAGATTAACGGTTAAGGCTAAGAAGTGGCAGGTATGTCGGAAGCAACTAGGACTCGCACGCATGCGCCCGAGGTTAGGCAGCGCGCCGTCGAGATCCTCCAAGAGGGGGTCGGTCATCGCGCCCTCGCCGCGGAGCTTGGCATTCCCCAGGCCACGGCTCGTCAGTGGGCCCGCGCGTATGCCGTGGGCGGTGCCGACGCCGTTCTCAATGCCGGTTCGCATCATCACACCTACTCGTACGACGTAAAGCTCGCTGTGGTTAAGGACCGTCTGGAAAACGGCTTGACGGTTCGCGAGGCCATGATCAAGCACAAGATTCCCAGCGAGTCTTCGGTCAAGGCTTGGTGCCGTCAGTACCGCGAGAGCGGTGAGGCCGCACTGGTCGATAAGCCGCGCGGTCGCAAGCCGCGCGTTAAAAAGGCGGAATAGCAAACGGGATGGTGCGCCCACAGGGGCGCATTTTTCTTGCCGCGCCAACTTTTTGGACCGGCGCGAGCCTGTCGGGACATCCTCCAACGTGGCCAATAAACTGCACGCAGTGGCCCGCGCGCCTGTCGCTGCGATAGGGGAGCGTCGCCTCTCTGCTCCAAAGCGGACGCGCCCTTGCCCCGTACGCCTAAAACTCCCCAGTTGACCGAAAACCTGCCGCCGCTGCTCCTCAATTGAGCTATAACGTTAAACAATTGCAGCGTTTTTGCATGGGGGAGTGATGGTATGACGCTACTGTATGTCCTTACCCTGTTTCCGCTGGTACCGGCGCTGGGCATGCTGCTCGCGCGCGGTGACCGCGCCCGCGATGCGGTGGGGCTCATAGGTTCCGGCATTATTATGGCGGTGACAGTTGTAGTCGCCGTCATGTTTTTTGGCACGGGTCCGCAGAGCTTTGAGGTTGCCCCCGGCACCTCGCATGTGCTCTCGATCATCAGCTCCGCCATCGACGTGATTCTGTGCGCCGTCATCCTGTACAACGCGCGTAAATATAAGAGCACGCTCACCACGGTGCTCGGCGTGGTGCAGCTGGTGGGCTCGCTCGCCTTTGCAGCCATGACGCTGCCCGCGGCCGAGGCCGTCACGGCGACGCCGCTCTACCTGGACTACATGAGCGTGATCATGGTCCTCGCCGTCGGTATCGTCGGCAGTCTAATCTGCGTGTATGCCCTGGGTTACATGAAGGACTTCCAGGCCCATGACGAGCACGAGGCCGCGCTGCGCGGGCAGACCGCGCCCGACCGTCGCCCGCAGTTCCTGGCGCTTATGTTCCTGTTCCTCTCGGCCATGTTCGTCATCGTGACGAGCGATAACCTTGAGTGGCTGTTCTGCGGCTGGGAAATCACCACCGTGTGCTCGTTCCTCATGATTGGCTACACGCGCACGCCCGAGGCCATCAAGAACGCCTTCACCCAGATCATCCTCAACATGCTGGGCGGCATCGCGTTTTTGGCCGGACTCATGTACCTGCACGTTAACGGCATGCCGCTGACCATCTCGGGCATGATCGAGCTTTCCGGCGCCGGAACCGCGCAATCCGCGCTGCTGGTGATGCCGGTCGTTCTGCTGTCGCTCGCCGCCCTTACCAAGGCCGCGCAGATGCCGTTCCATACCTGGCTGCTCGGCGCCATGGTTGCCCCCACGCCCACGAGCGCCCTGCTGCATTCGTCCACCATGGTCAAAGCCGGCGTGTTCCTAATGGTCAAGCTGAGCCCGCTCTATGCCATCTATCCCGTGACCGGCTTTATGGTTACGAGTGTGGGTGCCATCACGTTTTTGCTCGCGGCCCTCATGGCCATCTCGCAGAGCAATGCCAAGCGCGTGCTCGCGTTCTCCACCATTTCCAACTTGGGTCTCATCAGTGCCTGCCTGGGTGTCGGCGCGCCCGAGGCCGTATGGGCGGCCATCTTCCTGATCTTGTTCCACACGGTGGCTAAGTCGCTGCTGTTCCTGTGCGTAGGCACCGCCGAGCACCATATCGGCAGCCGCAATATCGAGGACATGGACGGCATGTTCAGCCGCATGCCGCACCTGACGCGTCTGATGATGCTGGGCATTATGGGCATGTTTGTGGCGCCGTTTGGCATGCTCGTGTCCAAGTGGGGCGCCCTGGTGGCGTTTGCGCAGACCGGCAACGTGCTAATGATCATGGTACTTGCCTTTGGCTCGGCCGCGACGTTCTTC
>CABQNA010000048.1 GCA_902465425.1 uncultured Collinsella sp. | reverse complement strand
TTCCTCGCCAGGGTTGCCAAGCCCGGCAACCATGCGAATCTTAAGCGGCTGTGCAGCTGCCATGTTTGTCCTTCCGTTACATAAAAAGTTTAATCAACGACAAAGGCTACCACGCCCGCCGAAGGCGAGGAAAGGTTGCAGCAAAGTCATTTCAGAAAACAGCTGCCCCGAGACAGCAGGAAGCCCCGGACGCGCCGGGAGGGGTTATCAAAGCGAACATCCCGCAGCCGCAAAGCGGCGAGGACGTTCGCTTTGATAACCCCGCAGGCGCGTCCGGGGCTTCCGGAGGGATGCGAGGGTCGAGCGACTACAGCGCGAAGTCGCCGCCGACGAGCGTGGAGACGGGCTCCTCGTGGTAAACGGCGGAGATGGCCTGAGCGAACTCCTCGGCGACCGAGATGGTCTTGATCTTGCCGCCGACCTCGACGGGAATGGCGTCGGTGACGAGGCACTCGACGATCGGGGCGTCGTTCAAGCGCTCGATGGCCGGACCGGAGAAGATGCCGTGGGTGGCGCAGACGTAGATGTCGCCAGCGCCCATAGCCTTGAGCTCCTTGACGTTGGCGCACAGGGTGCCAGCGGTGTCGATCATGTCGTCGTTGATGATGCAGGTCTTGCCCTTGATGTCACCGATGATGCCCATGACCTCGGCGGCGTTGTGGCGCGGACGGCCCTTGTGGGCGATGGCCAGGTCGCAGCCGAGCATGTCGGACAGCTTCTTGGCGGCCTTGGCGCGACCCACGTCGGGGGAGACGACAACCAGGTTGTCGGTGTCGAAGTGCATGTCGTTGTAGTACTGGCCAAACAGCGGCAGCGCGGACAGGTGGTTAACCGGGATATCGAAGAAGCCCTGGATCTGGCCCTGGTGCAGGTCGAGGGTGATGATGCGGTTGACGCCGGCGCGCTCGAGCAGGTTGGCGACGAGGCGGGCGGTGATGGGCTCGCGCGGGCCGGCCTTGCGGTCCTGGCGGGCATAGCCGTAGTGGGTGATAACGGCGGTGATGGAGCGGGCGGATGCGCGCTTGGCAGCGTCGGTGGCGATGAGCAGCTCCATGAGCATGTCGTTGACGTTGCCGCCGGCCACGGACTGAATCAGGAAGACGTCGGCGCCGCGGACGGTCTCGTCGTAGCGGGCGTAAATCTCACCATTGGCGAACTGCTTTAGCGTAAGGCCCGAAAGCTCGACCCCAAGGTACTCAGCAATCTTCTGAGCGAGGGGACGGTTGGAGGAACCGGAATACACGCGGATGGACTTGCGCATATTCTCCGACTTCTCGGGATCATTAATCGGCATTACCCTTCTCCTTTATATATCGAATGCCATATAGATGCCTTGTTGCATTGTAACCGCGCGGCGGGGTTTATCGAGTCTTGATAACGTCTTTACCGCCAACGGACACGAACCGACCACTCATCTGGCCGCGCAGGTCAGCATAGAAAAAGGAGCCGTCCCCATGGGAACAGCTCCTTAGATGCTTGGTAAAACGTTATACCTCGTCGTCCTCGTGCAGACGGCGGCGATAATCGGCGGCCCAGCCCTCAATGTTTACCTGACGGGCGCGGCCCAGGCCGAGTGCGTCGGCCGGGACCGGCTCGGTGATGACGGAGCCGGCGGCCACGAGCGCGCCGTCGCCGATCTGGGCGGGCGCGACCATCATGGTGTCGGAACCGATGAAGGCGTCCTTGCCGATGACGGTCTTGTGCTTGTGCACGCCGTCGTAGTTGCAGGTGATGGAGCCCGCGCCCACGTTGACGCCGGAGCCCATGGTGGTGTCGCCGATGTAGGACAGGTGCGGCACCTTGGAGCCCTCGCCGATCGTGGACTTCTTGATCTCCACATGCGTGCCGGCCTTGGAGCCGTCGAGCATGTGGGTGCCCGGGCGCAGGTAGGCGCGCGGGCCGCAGTCGACGCCGTTCTCGATGACGGCCTCGATGGCGATGGTCTCATCGATGGTGCAGCCGCTGCCGACGGTGGTGTCGGTGAGGCGACTGTTGGGGCCGAGCTGGCACTCTTCGCCCACGGTGACGTGACCGATCAGATGCGTCTGCGGCCACACGATGGTGTCTCGGCCGATGGTGGCATCGGGGCCGATCCAGGCCTGCGTGGGATCGATGAACGTGACGCCCTCGGCCATCCAGTGCTCGTTGATGCGGTCGCGCGCGATAGCGGTGAGCTGCGCGAGCTGAATGCGGCTGTTGACGCCCAGGCCGTCGCGGTAGTCATCGCAGTGGAAGATGGAGACCGCCTGGCCGTGACCCTTGAGGATCTCGAGCATGTCGGGCAGGTAGTACTCGGATTGCGCGTTGTCGTTGCCGATCTCGTTAATGTGGGCGGCGAGCTGCGCGCCGTCAAAGGCGTAGCAGCCGGCGTTGCACTCCAGCAGCGTGGCGGCCTGCTCGGGCGTGCAGTCCTTCTGCTCGATGATGCGCTCGATCTGGCCGTCGTCGCCCAGTTTGATGCGGCCGTAGCCAAAGGGGTCGGGCGGGGTCATGGTCATGACGGTGCAGGCGAGCTCGCCGGTGGCGACGGTCTGTGCGAACTTGGCGACCGTGTCGGCGGTGATGAGCGGCAGGTCGCCGTTGAGCACGACGACGGGGCCTTGCGTGATGCCGCAGGCCTCGAGCGCGACCTTCACGGCGTGACCGGTGCCCAGGCGCTCGGTCTGCTCGACGCACTCGACCTTGGTGGCGCTGCTGGCGTAGACGCCGTCGATGAGGGCGCGCATCTCGTCGGCGTGGCTGCCGATGACGACCACGACGCGGCTGCAGCCGGCCTTGATGGTGGCGTCGACGATCCACTGGACCATGGGCTTGCCCAGGATCTTGTGCGAAACCTTGCAGTGGTTCGACTTCATGCGGGTGCCCTCGCCGGCAGCGAGGATAATTGCGGTTGCGTCCATGTGATCTCCTGTTACGTTATAGAGACGTGTGTTTGGAAACGATACACGGCGCAATATGATACCGCAGGCATATGTTGAGCGCGTAGCGATTGGTTTGCGGCGGTTGGGGCTTGCGCCGCCGTCGTGGCGTTTGCGCTGCTTGCGTGCGGCGTTGGCGGTGCTGCGGAGCTGTCGTTTGAGCGAGGGGACGGGGGTGCCCGTGGACAACATACAAGAGGAGTTTGGCGGCGAGCCCGTCGCGGCGTTCTCGATGTCGCATCCGGCTGTGCCGGCACTCTATATAGTGCTGACGCTGGGGCTCGCCATGTTCTCGATGCAGCCGGTGCTGATTGCGCTGTCGCTTGCGGGCGGGCTGGCGTATGGATTTGTGACGCGTGGGGCTGCCCGCACGCTGGGCGCACTCCGCTGGCAGCTGCCGGTGATTTTGATTATCGCGCTGGTCAATCCGCTGTTTAGCGCCTCGGGCTCGACGGAGCTGTTCCGTATTGGCATGCGCGCGGTGTATCTGGAAAGCATGGTATACGGCCTGTGCATGGGCGGGCTGTTTGTGGCGAGCGTGCTGTGGTTTGAGGCCGCGGCGTCGATGCTCGAATACGACAAGGTGCTCGCGCTGCTGGGCAATGCCGCACCGGTGATCGCGCTCATGATCTCGATGTGCATGAGGCTTATCCCGCAGTTTTTACGCCGCGGTCGTACGGTGCTGGCGGTGCAGGATGCGATTGATGTGCCGGGCCGCGCGCCCACCGATCCCGTGCGATCGCGCCTGCGGGCGTCGAGCGTGTTGATGGGCTGGGGCATGGAAGATTCGCTGGAGCGCGCGGACGCGATGCGCTCGCGCGGGTGGGGTGCCGCGACACGTCGTACGACGTATGCGCGGTATCGACTGGGGCGCAGCGACGTTGCCGCGCTGGTCGGGCTCGCGCTGTTTGGTGCCGCCGCGGTGGCCGTGGCGGCGACCGCGACGACGCAGTATTCGTTTTATCCGCAGCTCTCGGTGCCGGCGCCGTGGCCAGGCTATGTCGTGTACGCCGCCTGGATGGTGTTGCCTTGCGCGTTGCACGCGATTGATGAGAAGAGGTTTGGCTGATGGCTCGGTTTGATAGGAGCTCGGCGGCGGGTGTGGCATATGGCTCGGCCGCGCCGGCGATTGAGGTGCGAGGCCTTAGTTTTGCCTATCCCGGGGTCAAGGCACCGGTGCTCGAGGGGCTTGATTGGCGTGTTTCCCAAGGTGCGTTTGCACTGCTTGTTGGCGGTACCGGTTCGGGCAAGTCGACGCTGCTGTCGCTGCTCAAGCCCGAGATCGCTCCAGCGGGCGAGCGCACTGGCGATGCGCGCGTGCTGGGCGAGAACGTTGCCGACATGGACGTGCGGGCATCGGCAGAGCGCGTGGGTTATGTGTTTCAGGATCCCGAGAACCAGATTGTGTGCGAGACCGTGTGGCACGAGATGGCGTTTGGCCTAGAGAATCTGGGTGTGTCGCGCGACGAGATGCGCCGCCGTGTTGCCGAGACCAGCTATTTCTTTGGTCTGGAGGACTGGCTTCATCGTGATACCGATACGCTTTCGGGTGGCCGCAAGCAGCTGCTGTCGCTTGCCGCCGTCCTGGCGCTGCGCCCGCGCGTGCTGCTGCTCGACGAGCCCACGTCTCAGCTCGATCCCGTTGCCGAGAAGAATTTCCTGCACGCGCTGTTTCGTGTGAATCGCGAGCTGGGCTGCACGGTTGTTGTGGCGACGCATCAGCCGCGCCCAATGCTCGAATACGCGACGTGTGCGTACCGGATTGAGGATGGCCGCGTGCACGAGGCGGCGGATATGGCTTCTTTGGTATGCCGAGAATCGCTGTTTTCCGATGACACGTTGGGGTGGGGTGCCATCCGATGTGCAAAAAACGGAGTATTCAGCAGGCGTGAGGACAATTTGGGCTCTCTGGAGCCGCCCGGGGACGTATCGAGCGCGAAAAAAAGTTTGGAATTGGACAAATCGTCCGAATTTGTGGCGCAAACGTCGCTCGAGAACGGCTTGGAAGCCTTCTCGCGCACGGATGGAAGCAGAATACTCCAAAAAATGCACGGCGGGTCGGCTACCACCCTGTCGGAAGGCTGGTTTCGCTACGATCGAGCGTCCGGCTGGGTGCTGCGCGGGCTCGATGCGTCGTTTTCGGCCGGTGCGGTGCATGCGATCGTGGGCGGCAACGGATGCGGTAAGTCGACGATACTCTCGGTGCTGGCGAAGACCGCCAAGCTGCAGCGCGGCCGCATGGTGCGCGGAGCGGCCTCGGCGGCGCTGCTGCCTCAGAATCCCAAAGCATTGCTGGTTGCCGAGACGGTTCGCGATGAGCTGATGGAATGGGCCTCGACCTGCGGATATGACGAGAACTTGGCGCGGGAGCGTGCGGCGAGCTTGGGGTTGTCGGGTCTGGATGGACGCCATCCGTACGATCTTTCGGGCGGACAGCGCCAGCTGCTCGCACTGGCAAAGCTGCTGCTGATCGGCCCCGAGCTGCTGCTGCTTGACGAGCCCACGAAGGGCTTGGACCTGGAGAGTCGCCGCACCATCGCCCGCGCCCTGCGTGACCATGCGAAGGCTGGCGGCACCGTCATCATGGCTACGCACGATTTGGACTTTGCCGAGCAGGTAGCCGACGACGTCGCCATGATGTTTGACGGCGAGATTGCCTGCATGGAGTCCCCGGCCGACTTCTTTGCCGACAACGTGTTCTATAGGGCGTGATGGGATGACGGACTGTCGTTTCTCGCGTTTGCTTGCAAAACTGGAGATCCCGCTGTTGTTGGCGGTGCCGGCGGTGATGGCTGCCGCGTTGCTGGCGGGTGTTGAGCAGGCAGCGTTGGCCATGCTGGTTGTGGTGGCGTTGGTGCTTGCGCTGTTCTTTGCGGGCTATGAGGCATCGCGTCCAGGCCTGCGTCAGATTATGCCCACGCTGGTGCTGGCGGCGCTGGCGGCGGCGGGGCGCATCCTGTTTGGACCCATTCCCGACTTTAAACCCGTGAGTGCCATCGCCATTATCGCCGGGGCGACACTCGGTCGTCGTAACGGCTTTATGGTCGGTGCGTTGGCGGCGCTGACCAGCAATTTCTTTTTTGGGCAGGGCATGTGGACGCCGTGGCAGATGTATGCCTGGGGGCTCGTGGGATACGTTGGCGGTGCGCTGGCGTATGCGGGTGCATTCGACCGCGCCGATGGCACCGTGCGTATGCCGGCGCTGCTGACCTACGGCTTTGCTTCGGGTTTGCTGTACGGCGTTGTGATCAACGCCTACGACATCATTGGTTTTGTACAGCCGCTTACTTGGGCAGGTGCCGTGGCACGTCTTGCCACCGCCGTGCCGTTCGATATCACGCACGGACTCGCGACCTGCGTGTTTTTGGCCGCCTTGTACAAGCCCTGGTGCCGTCGCATTAACCGTGTCGTCGTGAAATACGGGCTGTAAGGCATTTCGCGTTTCCTCACGAACTTGCGGTGGAATAGTTCTCGTTTTTGGCTATTTGCTGCCCAAACAGGAACTATTCCACCGCAACTTATAGGGGGAGAGGGGTCACATGATCTGTTTTCCTCTGTCCCCCAGGAATTGCTTGGCGCTAGAGCTCTAGCGTGAGGGTGACGGGGCAGTGGTCGCTGCCGAAGATATCGCCGCGGATACCGGTGTCGCGCACGGTATTGGCGATTGAATCACTTACCAAGAAGTAATCGATGCGCCAGCCGGCGTTGTTCTTGCGGGCATTAAAGCGATAGCTCCACCAGCTGTAGACGCCCTCGACGTCTGGATTAGCCGTGCGCCAGGTATCGGTAAAGCCGGCGTTGAGCAGCTCGGTAAACTTGCCGCGCTCCTCGTCCGAAAAGCCGGCGTTGCCGCGGTTGGACTTGGGGTTCTTAAGGTCGATCTCCTCGTGTGCCACGTTAAAGTCGCCGCAAGTTACGACGGGCTTGCCGGTCTCGCGCTCAAGCGCGCTCAAAAAGCCGCGGTAGGCATCGTCCCAGGCCATGCGCACATCGATGCGCGCGAGCTCATTTTGCGCGTTGGGCGTATAGACGTCGACAAACCAAAACTTGTCGAACTCGAGCGCACAGACGCGGCCCTCGGTTGCGGCTTGGGCAACGAGCTCGGCGGCCTCGCCCTCGCCGGCGTAGGGCAGCAGCGCGTCGGCGCGCAGCACGCGCAGCGGTTCCTGGCGGCTAAAGACCGCAGTGCCCGAATAGCCTTTACGCTCGGCGTAGCTCCAGGTTTGGTGATAGCCGGGCAGGTCGACCTGCACCTGGCCTTCTTGCAACTTGGTCTCTTGCAGCGCCAAGATATCGACGTCGAGTTCTTGCGCGATCTGAATAAAGCTCGGGTCCTTTTTGAGCACGGCGCGCAGGCCGTTAACGTTCCACGAGGCAAAGGTGTAAGTCTGAGGCATGGTGTCCTTTCGACGGGGTTGGCAGGCTTAAGATTAACGCAATAAGGGCGGGGTGGGCTCCGTGCATGCTGACTTAAAGGCTGCGTGCTGGGACGCCGCCCAACGCTGCCCGACCAACATGGACGGAGGACAAACATGACGCAGGCAATATCGGACCCCAGGCAGGCCTCCGCCGCGCTGGCGGAGCTGTTCAATACCCACAAACGCGTGGTGTTCTTTGGCGGCGCGGGCGTTTCCACGGCGAGCGGCATTCCCGATTTCCGCAGCGTGGACGGCCTGTATCACCAGCAGTTTGCCTATCCGCCCGAGACTATGCTCTCGCATAGCTTTTACGAGGCGCATCCGGCCGAGTTCTTCGACTTCTACCGCACCAAGATGATCGCGCTTAACGCCAAGCCCAACCGCTGCCACACCAAGCTGGCCGAGCTGGAGCGCGCCGGCAAGCTCGACGCCGTGGTGACGCAAAATATCGACGGTCTGCACCAGGCGGCCGGCTCGCAGCGCGTGTTTGAGCTGCACGGGTCGGTCCATCGCAACATTTGCCAGTCGTGCGGCGCGGTCTATAGCGCCGAGTGGATTTGCTCGCGCGAGCACGAGGATGCCGCGGGCGTGCCCGCGTGCCCCGCGTGCGGCGGGCGCATTAAGCCCGATGTGGTGCTCTACGAGGAGCCGCTCGACGAGCATGTGTTGACCGGCGCCGTTGCCGCCATCGCCGCGGCCGATGCCCTCATTGTGGGTGGGACCTCGCTCGTGGTGTATCCGGCGGCGGGCCTTACGCGTTACTTTACCGGCGATACGCTGGCCATATGCAACCTTGCTCCCACCGATCAGGATGCAAATGCCGACCTGCTGATTTCTTGCGACATCGCGGCCGCGTTTGCGTTCTAGCCCGTGTGCGCGGATACAATAGAAAGACTGAGTGCAAAGCGACCCCGCCGCCAGCTCTCCAAGCTCGGCGGCGTGGGCATTTTAGGAGGATGTTCATGGCGAACGACAGCAAGACATGGCGGTGCGGAAAGTACGAGCTCAGCTTTGACCGTCCGCGCATCATGGGCGTCCTCAACGTGACGCCCGATTCGTTTAGCGATGGCGGGGAGCACTTCGACCCCGATGCCGCCATCGAGTACGGCCTGGCGATGCTCGACGCCGGCGCCGATATCATCGACGTGGGCGGCGAGTCCACGCGCCCCGGCTTTACCCCGGTCAACCCCGACGAGGAGGCGCGCCGCGTGCTGCCCGTTGTGCGCGCGCTGGCCAAGGAGGGCGCCATCGTCTCGATCGACACGCGTCATGTGGCGGTTGCCAAGGCGGCCGTGCGCTGCGGCGCCTCGATCGTCAACGACGTGACGGGCTTCACTGATCCCAAGATGGTCGAGTTCGTTAAGACGAGCACCTGCGGCGTCATCGTGATGCATGCCGGCGAGGTCGCCGCGCCCGCACGCACGCACGCAACGGTGCAGCTCGATACCTCGGCAGCGGCGTTTGTTGCCGAGAAGGCGCGCG
>CABQNA010000047.1 GCA_902465425.1 uncultured Collinsella sp. | reverse complement strand
TATCGCATCGACCTGCACTTGGATCCCGAGGCGCCCGTAAGCGCCGACGAGGTGCGTCGTGCGATCGACACGTTGCGCGCGGACCATGGCATCGACTACGCGCGCGGAAAAAAGAGCAAGCGCTTGGATTTGGATCACACGCTCGTTGGCTATGAGCTCACGGCGGGGGAGCGCCCGGACCATTTGGTACTCATGCTCGACACCCATGCCGACAACGAGGGCTCCATGCGTCCGGAAATTTTGCTTTCTGCTGCTGATGTTTTGTTGCAGGGCTTGACCCCGGGCGTGGATGCACCTATTGTTTCCACCGGTATGCAAGACCTCGTGACCATCTGCTCCTACGATGTCGAGCGTCAAAATCAAGCATGCGAGGACGACGAGGGCCGACTCGTCAGCCCCATACCTGTGCGAACTTGTGGATTTGCTCCACATACTCGTTGACGGGGGTATTTTCGCCTGCTACTATATTCGGCTGTTGCACTAACTGATGCATGAAGGGCAAGTAAACATGTACGCAATCGTTAACACGGGCGGCAAGCAGTACAAGGTCGCCACCGACGATGTCATCACCGTCGAGAAGATCGAGGGCAATGAGGGCGACAAGGTCACCCTGCCGGTTATCTTCATCAACGATGGTAAGAAGATCGTCACCGATCCCGACAAGCTGGCCAAGGCCAAGGTTACCGCTCAGATCGTTGAGCAGTTCAAGGGCGAGAAGCAGCTGGTCTTCAAGTTCCACAAGCGTAAGCGCTATCGTCGTCTGAAGGGTCACCGTCAGCAGCTCACCAAGCTGAAGATCGTGAAGGTCCAGGCTACGTCCCGCGCCAAGAAGGCTGTCAAGGCAGAGGCCGAGGCTGTTGCCGAGGCTCCCGTCGCCGAGTAGATTACACTCGTAACGAAAGAGTAGGTATACACAATGGCACACAAAAAAGGACTCGGTTCCTCCCGTAATGGCCGTGACTCCCGCGGTCAGCGCCTTGGCACGAAGCGCTTCGCCGGCCAGACGGTAACCACGGGCACGATTCTCGTCCGTCAGCACGGCACGCACATCCACCCGGGTGAGAACGTTGGCCGTGGCAAGGACGACACGCTGTTCGCGCTGGTCGACGGTACCGTTGAGTTCCACAAGGGTATCAAGCACAGGGTCAGCGTACGCCCGCTCGCGAACGCGTAATTCACCCTTCATAGAGCACATATGTGGGAGGCACTTGAGTTTTAGGATTCAAGGGTCTCCCTCTTTTTTGTAGGAGGCGATTCTGTTGTCACAGTTCACCGATATCAGCCGCATTAACGTGTGCGGCGGCGACGGCGGAGCCGGATGCATGTCGTTTAGGCGCGAGGCATTTGTCCCCAAGGGCGGCCCCGATGGCGGCGACGGCGGTCGTGGCGGCAATGTCGTCATCCAGGCCGATGCTCAGCTGTCTTCGCTGATCGATTACCGCTTTAAGCATCACTTCCGCGCCGAGCGCGGCACGCACGGGCAGGGTGCCCGTCGTAACGGTAAGAGCGGCGAGGACCTGATTCTCAAGGTCCCTATGGGTACCGTGGTGCGCGAGCTCGACCCCGAGACGCAGACCCCGATGTTCGAGATTGCCGATCTGGTGCACGATGGCGAGCGCGTTGTCGTGGCGCCCGGTGGCGCCGGCGGCCTGGGCAATACCCACTTTGTGACATCGGTGCGCCGTGCGCCCGCGTTCGCCCAGCTGGGCGAGCCGGCCGAGGAGCACTGGATCGAGCTCGAGATGAAGCTCATGGCCGATGCCGCGCTCGTGGGCTTCCCCTCGGTGGGTAAGTCATCGCTCATCGCGCGCATGAGTGCCGCCCGTCCTAAGATTGCCGACTACCCGTTTACCACGCTCGTGCCGAACCTCGGCATGGTGCGTGCCGGCGAATATTCTTACGTCGTTGCCGACGTCCCCGGTCTTATCGAGGGCGCGAGCGAGGGCAAGGGCCTGGGTCACCAGTTCCTGCGCCACATTGAGCGTACGGCCCTGATCATGCATGTCGTCGACATGACGGGCGGTTTTGAGGATCGCGATCCGGTTGAGGACTATCGCATCATCAACCGCGAGCTCGAGCAGTATGGCGCCGAGCTTTCGGAGCGTCCGCAGATCGTTGTCGCCAACAAGTGCGACGCGCCGGGCACGGCCGACAAGATTGCCGACCTCAAGCGCGCGGCGCTCGACGATGGACATATGTTCTTTGCCGTGTCTGCCGTGACGGGCGCCGGTCTCAATACGTTGATGCTTGCCGTAGGTGAGCAGGTGGCCAAGCTCCGCGCCGAGCTGGCGGTCTCCGATGAACCGGTCGTTCTGCGCGACGATGAGTGGGAGCGCCGTCGCCTGCAGCGTGAGAAGCGTTTCCGCATTGTCCAGGAAGAGCCCGGTGCCTTCCGCGTGGTCGGTCGTGCCATCGAGCGCATGGTCATTCAGACCGACTGGGAAAATGAGGAGGCCGTCATTTACCTGCAGCATAAGTTTGCGCGTATGGGTGTTGACGACGCGCTCGAGAAGGCCGGTTGCCGTGCGGGCGACGAGGTTCGCATTTGCCAGCGCGCCTTTGACTTTGAGGGCGCCGAGGACTTCTCGGAATACGAGGAGGAGCTTGAGGATGCTGGCGAGGACGTTGCCGTTGAGGCCATTGACGTAACTGATGCTGCGGATGAGGGCGTCGAGGTTGTCGATGCGGTGGATGCCGCGGACGATGCCGAGACCTCGGAGGGCGAGTAAGCCATGTCGCTGCGCGGTGGAATCGGTTTGCCCGAGCTGCCCATAAAAGAGGGCAAAGAGTTTCGGCTTGGCATTATGGGCGGTACATTTGACCCGATTCATTACGGGCACCTGGTGACTGCCGAGCAGGCGCGCGAGTCGCTCGACTTGGACGCTGTGCTCTTTATGCCGGCGGGCTCTCCTGCTTTTAAGCTTGACAAGCCGGTGACGCCTGCCGAGGACCGTTATGCCATGACGGTCCTCGCTACCGCCGCGAACCCGGCCTTTTTGGCGAGTCGGTTCGAGATCGACCGTCCGGGCGTAACCTACACGGCCGATACGCTTCATGCCCTTCGCGACTTTTATCCGCCGCAGGTAAAGCTCTACTTTATTACGGGCGCCGACGCGATTATCGATATTGTGACTTGGCATGATGCCGAACGAATCGCTGAGCTTGCTACCTTTATTGCGGCGACGCGACCGGGCTTTGATATCGATACGGCGCGTGCCCGAATCAAAGAGTCGGGGCTGCCGTTCGACGTGCGCTATATTCAGATTCCGGCGCTGGCGATCAGCTCGACGAACATTCGTAAGCGAGTTGCCCGCGGCATGAGCGTGCGCTATCTTACGAGCGAGTCTGTGCTCGGCTACATTCGCAAGCGCGGTTTGTATGTCGATCTGGGCCAAGAAGATTTTGAGTGATGGGGGTCTACGTTGTCGGTAGAGGATCAGTTTGAGGGCGATGAGCGCGCGCTGCTCAAGCGCATTCAAGAGCTGCTCGATGTTCGCATGAAGGATAAGCGCAAGCGCTATGTGCATTCGCTGGGTGTTGCCGAGACCGCACTTCATCTGGCCGAGGTCTACGGCGTTGACCGCTTTGATGCCGCTGCCGCCGGCCTGATCCATGACTGGGACAAAGTGCTCTCCGACGACGAGCTGGTCACGCGCGCTCTGCATTACGGCATTAAGATTGCCGGCTCTCCTTCCGCCGCGACGCCGCTTTTGCATGGCCCTGTTGCCGCCTATGAGCTTCCGCAGCTTTTCCCCGAGTTGTCGCCGGCCGTTTTCCAGGCTGTCGACCGTCACACCGTGGGCGCCTGCGACATGACGCCGCTCGATATGGTGGTCTTTGTGGCCGATGCCATCGAGCCCAACCGCCACGGCGACTATGCGCATGCGCTGCGCAAGATGGTGGGGGAGTCGACGCTCGATGAGTTGTTCTTCTCCTGTTTTGCGCAGGGTCTGGTCTATGTGATCCAGTCCGGGCGCTATCTTTATCCCACGGCTATTACGATTTACAACCATTACGCCCAGCTGCGCTAGCTCGGGCTGTCTAGAAAGAGGTATTCCATGGCCGACGAGACCATGACCGACGAGCAGATTCTTGAAGGTGTGGAGCACAAGAGCTTCGCCGCCACGTCCGACCGCACTGCCGCCTCGTTGTCCGCGAGCGGTGTCGCCGCCGAGGATGTCGCCCGCGCCGCCGCGCAGGCCGCCTACGACAAGAAAGGCGAGGACGTTCAGGTGCTCGACCTGACCGAGCTTTCCGACGTATGCGACTACTTTGTGCTTGCCACCGGTACCAACAACCGCCAGGTCGATTCTATCGTCGACGAGATCGAGGAGAAGGTCGCCGAGGCTTGCGGCGAGCACCCGTTTTCCATCGAGGGTCGCGAACAGAAGACCTGGATGCTCATGGACTACGGCTCGGTTGTCGTCCACGTCTTCACTCCCGAAGCGCGCGACTTCTATCGTCTCGAAAAGCTCTGGGGCGACGCCCCCCAGCTCCCCCTCAACCTCCTCTAGTAACTCATTTGAGACGGGGTTTAGCTACCCTCACGCATATCGCCGGGCAGTTGCGGTTTTCCGCACCTGCCCGGCTTTCTTTATGCCCAAAGTAGCTAATTTGGGACGGGGCTTTTTTAGCTACTACCTACCGTTCGCCGATAGAAGCGAGTTGCGGTTCATTGCGTGATATTTAGCTTTCCGACTCGGGTAACGTATTTGTTATCTGTAGAGGAGGAGATGCGTATGACTCGGACCGCGCGGGAAATTTCTGTTTACGGCTATTACCATGTCGTCCAAAAGGGCTGTGGTGGTCAGCTGATATTTGAGGATGCTGACGATCGACTCTATCTGATTCGACTGATAGCTTCGAAATGCCAGAAGTTCAAAGTGGATGTTATCGCATGGTGCCTTATGGATAATCACATTCACTTGTTGCTAGATGACGGGCATGCTCACCTGAGTGATTGCATGCATTCGATTACGACGGCGTATGCCATGTATTTCAATTCTAAGACAGGCAGGAGAGGTCCTGTTTTCCAGGATCGATTTAAGAGTGTGCCGATTCTCGATGATGATCAGCTGCTCAACTGCGTTCGTTACATTCACGATAACCCTGCGAAAGCCAGAATTGGCACTGCTTCGCTCTATCGCTGGAGCAGCTTTAGCGAGTATATGGGCTATCCGGGAATTTGTAAGACTGATTGCGTGCTCGGGTTGCTCGGGAATTCCCAGAGATTTTTTGCGTTTAGCACCTCGGGCGAGCCCAATGGCTATTGCTTCCGTTATGGCGCTCATGTGAGTGATACTGACGCGCTTGAGTTTGCGCAGGCGTTGCTCAAACCATACGAGCCTCACTATCTCAACGCTCTGCCCAAGGGCGTGCGTGATGACTGTATCCGTAAGCTCAAAAGCGAGGGCTTTTCGATCAAGCAGATCGTGCGCCTCACGGGTATCGGCCATTGCACGATTCAAAAAGTTAAAGTTGAAAAGTAGCTCATTTTAGGCGGGATAATTTTGCTGCGGCCGCCAAACCGGACATCCGGGGTAGTCAATTTGGGACGGGGCTTTTTTAGCTACCCTTTGGCTGGCGGTGAATGAATTAGGCCGAATGAATCTCAACCGATATATAGGGGTAGCTAAAATAGCCCCGTCCCAAATTGACTACCAATGCCGTGTCGGACGGAAGGCAGCAACCCCCCCGTCCAAAAAAGACTAGTTATTGAAGCGGGATTGGCGGCCGAAGGATAGGGCGGTGTCGCCGAACTTGTCTCGGACGGCGTCGATAGCGACCGAGAGGTCGCGACGGTCGCTCGATTGGGCTCCGCGGTCGTCGACTTCGCAGAACAGGTCGGTTTGGATGCCGCCTTGGTGGTCGAAGTCGCTCATGCCGATGCCCGCTAAGCGAACATGCATGCCTTCCTGCCAGATGTTATCGAGCAGTTCGAGTGCAACCGCCACGAAGATGTTCTCATCGTCGGTCGGATGAGGCAGCCGGCGCTGTGCCGTACGCCCGCTGCCATATGAATACTTGAGCTTGAGCGTTACCGTGGCACCCGTCAGCCCCTGACGGCGCAGACGGCGCCCCACTGACTCTCCCAACAGAGCAATCGCTGCCTCAATATCCCCACGCTCAGTCAAATCTTTAGCAAAGGTGCGTTCATTGCTGACCGACTTGACCTCGCGCTCTTCATCGAGACTCGTGACTTCAGAGATTTCGAGTCCCAGTGCACGCTGGCGCATGCGTTCGCCGTTGACGCCAAAAATAGAGGCCAAGGTGGATTCCGGTGCACGTGATAGCTCGCCGAGGGTGTAGATGCGCATGCGGCGCAGTCGCTCCTCGGCCGAGCGCCCGATGCCGCTCATGGCAGACACTGGTAGCGCGGCCAAAAAGCGCTGTTCCGTCCCGGGGCGCACGATGGTCAGCCCAAACGGCTTATCCCGCTCGCTTGCGATCTTTGCGACCGTCTTGTTGCAGCCCACGCCAATGGAGCAGGTCACTCCCAGCGCTGCCACGCGGTCGCTTATACGCCGCGCAACCAGCAGCGGGTCTTCGGGCGCAAAGCGACCCGGTGTGATATCGATAAAGGCTTCGTCGATGGATACGCGCTCCACGCGCGGCGTCTCGTCGGCGAGAATCGCCATGACCTGCGCGCTCACCTCGCGGTAGCGATCAAAATGCCCATGCGTCCAAATGGCCTGCGGGCACAGGCGCCGTGCCTCGGCCGAGGCCATGGCAGAGTGCACGCCAAAGCGACGCGCCTCATACGAACACGTGGACACGACGCCACGCGAATCGGCGTCTCCGCCCACGATGAGCGGCTTGCCGCGCCACTCGGGATGATCGAGCATCTCCACGCTCGCAAAAAACGCATCAAGGTCCATCAGACCCACCGCCGGGCCCGTCCAGGGAGGCGGTGTGACGCCCATGGCATCCTCATAACCGTATGTATGTTCGCGTCTTTCCATGTCATGAGTATACCGCGCAGCTCATGTGGGGTGCGTGTATGTGCTTGCAAATCCCGAATTCTTGTCTAAGATATGGATTTGCCCTCGACTACACCGAAGAAGTTGGTCTCACGGACTTCACCTGCCCGCGTCGATGGCGTATTATGTTCAACTGTTTGTTTGTAGTTGCAGCCTAAAGCTGCTTGGTTGGAGGAGTTTCCTTTGGCAGTCAAGATTCGCCTTGCTCGTCACGGCGCTAAGAAGCGTCCGTACTACCGTGTCGTCGTCGCCGATTCCCGCGCCCCGCGTGACGGTCGTATCATCGAGGAGGTTGGCCGCTACAACCCGATGACCGCCCCCAAGACCATCAACCTCGACCTCGAGAAGATCGCCGACTGGCAGTCCAAGGGCGCTCAGCTCACCGACGCCGTCGCCGCTCTGGTCAAGGCCGCCAACGAGGGCGAGAAGACCGAGACCGTCGTCAAGAAGTCCAAGAAGCAGCTCGCCAAAGAGGCCGAGGCCGCTAAGGCTGCCGCTGAGGCCGCTGAGGGCGCCGAGGAGTAAATCGTGCCTGAGGTTGACGCTGCACAGCTCGAGGGTGAGGCAATGCTCTCAGATCGCATCGCCGATCTCGTCGAATATCTCGTTGTTCAGATCGTCGACGACCCGGATTCCGTGAGCCTTGAGGTCATCGATGGTGACGACGCCTCTACGATTGAGGTTTCGGTCGCCGAGGATGACGTCGCTAAGGTCATCGGCCGTCGTGGCCGTACCATCAAGGCCATTCGCACGCTCGCCCGTGCACTGGCCGCTCGCCTCGACACTGCTGTCGAGGTAGAGGTTCTGGGCTAGGACCTTGAGGTCCCAGTACAAAAACATCGCCCGTGTGGTCAAGCCGCACGGAAGGAAGGGGGAGGTCCTCGCGCAGCCGCTGCGGGGGCTTCCTTCTGTATTAGAGCCGGGTATGCGCGTCGCCCTGACGCCGCCGGCGCTCAAGCGCGACCGCTTTTGCACGGTCGTGTCCGTCACCGATACGGGCGATGGCGATCTGGTCTCGTTTGAGGGCATTGACGACTTGACGGCCGCCGAGGGCATCACGGGATGCTACGTGCTGGCAAATCGTGACGATTTTGAGCTCGATTCGCTCGACGCTGCCTATACCGACCTGATGGGTCGCGAGGTGGTCGACGAGCGCTTCGGTTTACTCGGCACGATCGTCGAGATCATGTCGACGCCCGCTAACGATGTTTGGGTTGTTGAGGGCGATCGGTACGGCGAGGTACTGATTCCCGTGATCGAGCAGGTCGTGCTCGATCTTCCCGACACAGGAACAATTTCCGTCCACGTTATGGACGGCCTGATCGATATGGACAAGTAGGGAGGACAACATGCTGATCGAGACCCTTTCGGTCTTTCCCGAGATGTTTGAGCCCGTCATGTCCACATCGATCTTGGGCCGCGCCCGCAAGGCCGGCCTTTTTGATTTTAAGGCGTATAACCTGCGCGACTGGACGCACGACCGCCATCGTACCGTCGATGACGAGCCGTACGGCGGCGGGCAGGGCATGCTCATGAAGGTCGAGCCTATTGCCGAGGCCATCGAGGCCATTAGCGCAGAGGGTCCCAAGCCCACTGTGGTGTTCTTTACCCCCTGTGGCGAGCCTTTTACGCAGCATGTGGCCGAGCGCCTGCTCAAAAGTGAGCGCCTGCTGTTTGTGTGCAGTCGCTACGAGGGCGTCGACGAGCGCGCGTATGCGTATGCCGATGAGCGTCTGTCGATCGGCGACTACGTGCTCACGGGCGGCGAGCTTCCCGCTATGGTCGTTGCCGATGCCGTCGTACGCCTGATTCCCGGCGCCCTTGGTGACGAAATGAGCAACGTCGACGAGTCATTCTCGACCGCCGAGGACGGAGGACTGCTCGAGTACGCGCAGTACACCCGCCCCGCCGAGT
>CABQNA010000046.1 GCA_902465425.1 uncultured Collinsella sp. | reverse complement strand
GCACACCTTCCCGCGCATGGCGGCCAAGGCCCAGCAGTATTACGACCGCTACCCCACCGACGTCGAGCGCGTGGCGGCCCTGGCAGATGCCCTCGAGGAGCAAACGCCCGCGTTGCCCGACGGCTCGCCGATGACGGTCGAGCGCCTGCAGCTCATGGGCAGCGACTTTGGCATGAAGCCGAGCTTTGAGCGCATGCACTGGATTATCGATCACGCGTTTGTTGATGGCGACGGTACGCTGAACTGCGGCTCCTCGGTATCCGACAGCTTTTTGATGCGCGCCTTTGAGCGCACCAACACGCGCACGAATCCGCTGTACTGGACGCTGCAGGAGTTCATCTACGCCGATGGCGACACCATGCCCATTCGCTGGGCCGCAGCAGAGGAGAAGGCCCATCGCGCCGAGTTCGACACGCTTGCGCGCCCGCTCATGTTTACCGGCGAGGCCATGTTCCCGTGGATGTTTGAGCAGATGCCTGAGCTCAAGCCCTTCAAGCCCGCGATGGATCTGCTGATGGAAGACACCAGCTGGGACAAGATATACGACCCGCAACGCCTGGCCTGCAACGAAGTACCGCTCCAGGCTGCGGTGTACTTCGACGACATGTACGTCGATTCGGGCCTGCAGCTCGATACGCTCAGCCGCGTGGGCAACTCGCATGCCTGGGTGACGAACGAGTTTGAGCACGACGGCCTGCACGGCAGCGTGGTGTTCAAGCACCTTTTCGACGAAGCCCTCAACCGCGGAGACCTGCGCCGGATTTTCTAGCAAAGCAGTGTCCCCAACTGCCGACACAAAAGGAACGTCCCCAAGTGCCGGACAAGTACCGGCAATGACGATGCCGCAGGTAGAGGACGGAAAGCGAAAACGCCCCTAAGCGAGTGGCTTTAAGTCGTAGGTCGAAGAAAAGAAGCGAGCGCCGCCCAGAGCGAACAAGTTGGCATGAAAAAGGCGAGGCATAGACCTGATGGTCATGCCTCGCCTTTTGAATGACAAATTGTCGCTCTGGGCGGCGCGCAGCGTCGACCCGTTATGCGAAGACGATTAGATTATCTCGATGGATCGCGGGCTTCTCGGCCAGGTCTGCCAGCAGGCGGTTGCCGGCAATCTGGTCCTGGCGGCGTCCTGCCGCAAGCTCCAGCACGTCCGAATCGGCCTCGGCGATACCGCGGGCGACAACCATGCCGCTCGGGTCGCACACGTCGAGCACATCGCCCTCGGCAAACGCGCCATCGACCTCGCGAATACCCACCGCAAGCAAGGAAGAACCACGGCTGACCAGCGCCTTCGCAGCACCATCGTCGACGGTCACCGAGCCATGCGCCTTGTCGCCCAGTGCGATCCACAGCTTGCGGGGCGCAATGTCCAGGCGCTCCGCCGGCGGATCGAACAGCGTACCCACGCTCTCGCCGCGGGCAAGGCGTACGAGCGCATCGGGCTCCTCGCCCGAGCAGATCACGCTCTGAATGCCCGCCGTCATCAGAATGCGGCTCGCGCGGATCTTGGTAATCATGCCGCCCGTGCCCACCGATGTGGAAGAATCGCCCGCCGAGGCGATGATCTTGGCATCGATCTTATGCACGACCGGGACGAACTCGGCCGTGGGGTCCTCATGTGGATTGGCGGTATAGAGGCCATCAATGTCCGACAGCGTCACGCACAGATCGGCAGAAACCAGGCAGCTCACAAGCGCCGCCAGCGTGTCGTTGTCGCCAAACTTGATCTCGTCGACGGTAACGGTATCGTTCTCGTTGACAACCGGCACCACGCCAAGCTCCACCAGGCGCAGCAGAGCGTCGCGCGCGTGCAGGTAGGACGTGCGGCGGGCCGTATCGTGGCGCGTGAGCAGCACGAGCGAGGTGAGCAGGTCGCGCGCATGGAACTCCTCGTCGTAGGCCGACGAGATGATGCACTGACCAGCCGAGGCGCAAGCCTGCAGGCTCGGCAGGTCGCCGACCGGCTTGCGGTCGAAGCCCAGCACGGGATAGCCGCAGGCGATAGCGCCCGAGCTCACCACGACCAGACGCCAGCCGAGCTTGCGCAGCGCTGCGGCCTGGTAGGCAAGTCCGCCGATAAAGGCGCGGTCGACCTTGCCATCGGCACCCACCACCGTGGACGAACCGATCTTTACCACCATCGTTTTATAAGAAGTCGTCATACGTCAAACCAATCAACTGTTCAGCGAACGGCCGAGCTGGCGGCCAAGGGAGCGTGACTCGCCCCTACCGCCCAAGGAATTAGTGAGCCCAGGGAAAGGCAGAGGCCGCGGCCATGTTCTTGCGCACGAGCTCGTCGCGCACCTGAGCCAGGCCCTGCTCCATGCCCACAACATAGGTCTGCGGGTACAGGAAGCGCTTGAAAGCCGCGTCCAGATGATCGAGCGCCCAAGCACAGCGCTCGTGCGCGTCCTGGATGCTCTCACGCGGAGCCACCGCACTGCCATCGCGCACGATCGGCACCAGCAGCTCGCGATACTCAAGTTCGGACACGTCGGTCACCAGGGCGGCATCATTCACGGCCACGAGGGTATTGCCGCGCGCGGCGCCCTCCCCCGCCAGATGGTCCTCGTCGTAGATCATGTCGCAGACCGGGCCGCCAAAGCCGTCGTAATAACGGCGCACGCGTTGCACACCCGGGATCGTGCGCTTGTAGGGCTGCTCGGAGAGCTTGACCACCGGCGTCCATGGATCTGCCTCGCTCGCACGGCGGGCGGAAAGCTTGTACACGCCACCCAGCGCCGGCTGATCGTAGCAGGTCGCGAGCTTGGTACCCACGCCAAAGCTGTCGATGGGCGCGCCCTGGTCGAGCAGCGACTGAATCGTGTACTCATCCAGATCGTTAGAAACCGAGATCCCCACATAGGGCAGGCCCTCGGCATCAAAACGGCCGCGCACATACTTGGAGAGCTTGGCGAGGTCACCCGAATCAATGCGAATAGCCGACAGGCGCTCGCCCACCGCTTCCATCTCCTTGGCAACCGTAATGGCATGTTCGCAGCCCTCACGCACGTCATAGGTGTCGATGAGCAGCGTGCAGTTCTTGGGGCTCGATTTGGCAAAGGCGCGGAAGGCCTCGAGCTCGGAATCGAAGCTCATCACCCAGCTGTGCGCATGCGTGCCAAAGACGGGAATACCGTAGCGGCGGCCGGCGAGCACATTGGACGTAGAGGAGCAGCCGGCAACGTAGCTCGCGCGTGCAACGGCCAGGCCGCCATCGGGACCCTGGGCTCGGCGCAGGCCAAACTCCGCCACAGGGCGACCGTCGGCGGCGAGCACCACGCGCGCCGTCTTGGTGGCGACAAGCGTCTGGAACCCGACGATGTTGAGCAGCGCCGTCTCGAGCAGTTGGCACTCCAGCGCGGGGCCGGTGACACGCACCATGGGCTCGCGCGGAAAGACGAGCTCGCCCTCGGGCACGGCGTCGATGTTTACATGCGCACGAAAATCGCGCAGGTAGTCGAGGAATCCAGGCTTGAACATCGCGCCGCCGGCAGGGGCCTGGAGCGAGGCGAGGTAGTCGATGTCCTCGGGCGTAAAGCGCAGATTCTCGACCAGCTCGGGCAGTTCGGCGGTGCCGCACATGACGGCATAGGCGCTGCCAAAGGGATGGTCGCGGTAAAACGCGGTAAAACAACCCTGCTCATTGGCCTTGCCGCTCTCCCACAGGCCTTGGGCCATAGTGAGCTCGTACAGATCGGTGAGCATTGCAATGTCGGTGGGATGCGAGATGTCGGTCAAAGCCATGGGGCGACCTTTCGGATGTGTGGTGCAGAATTTGAGGGTTGGACGAGAGCAGAGCATGCGGACATGACGCCCGATGCAAATCGGTTAGAGCAGGCCCATGCTGGTAAGGATCGTGTAGCCCATAAAGATGACAAACGCGATGAGGGCAAGGACAATGATGATTTTTTGAGCCGGCGCCATGCCAGGGATCTCGTTCTCGCCCGTAGGCTCCTTGGAGGTAACCATGCGCTGGGCAAAGGTCATCTCGTCACGGCTCGGCTTGGGCTCGACGGACTTGGGACGAGCGGCCTTTTTAGGCTGAGGTTTGGGCGCGGCAGGTGCAGGCTTCGCAGCAGCGGGCTTGGGTGCGGGCGCGGGCGCGGGCGCGGATGCGGCGTTCGCGGCGACCTCCTCGGCCTTCGCACGCTCGGCACGCAGGGCGGCCAGCTCCTCACGCTCGCGACGGGCCTCTTCCCGAGCCTCGCGGCGGGCCTTCTCAGCGCGGAGCTCTTCCAACTCAGCGCGCTCCTCGTCGGACAATGGTTGGGACTCAAGCTCGGCCATGGTGCAGCCCTTTCTTTTAAAAAAAGCCGCCGACACAATGTCAGCGGCTTATCAAATCCAAGGGTGGAGACGAAGGGAGTCGAACCCTCGGCCTCTGCCATGCGACGGCAGCGCTCTCCCAACTGAGCTACGTCCCCAGGACAAGTCGATATTTTACCTACGGCTCGCCAACTGTCAACGCCCAATAACCAGTCTTTTTGGGGCGGAGCTTTTTTGACTACCATTCGCCCGATGATTTTTTAATCCCCGTCCCAGAAAAATCATCGACGAACGCACTACTTTGCGCTGGTAAGAACACCGGTGGTGTCGAAGGCCGGGGTGAAGCTCTCGTCTACCGCGCCGCCCTCTTGCCAGAACATCGTCGTATAGCCCAGGTCGTCGGCATGGTCGAGCACTTGCTCGTACTCCTCGCGCGTCACGGCGCGTGCCAGGTCGCCGCCCTGCTCGCGCATGAGCGCATTGGGCGTGTACTGGTTCATGACCGAGATCGGCACGTCGCCCACCGTCTGCCACACCAGGTCTAGCACGCGGCACGAGTCGTCAGCATGCCCCGGCAGCACCAGGTGGCGCACGATGATGCCGCGCTTCATGAGCCCGTCGTCATCCACCAGCTCACCCCCGCGGCGCTCGACCTCGCGCGCCATCTGCGCCAGTCCCGACACGGCCACGCGCGGGTAATCCTTAATATGAGAAAGCGACTGCGCAAGCCCGGCATCGGCATATTTAAAGTCGGTGAGCCACACATCGACCAGGTCACCCAGGGCAGCTACGGCACTCGCCCGCTCATAGCCGCTCGTGTTGTAAACGATCGGGATGTCCAGCCCGCGCGTCCGTGCCGCGGCAATCGCGGCAGGCAACAGGTGCGCATAGTGCGTCGCCGTCACCAAGTTAATATTGTTGGCACCCTGGTCCTGCAATTCCAGCATAATCTCGACCAAGCGCTCAGGCGAAATCTCAAGGCCAAAATTGCCGGTCGAGATCTCGTGGTTCTGGCAGTAGATACATTTAAGCGAGCAACCGCTAAAGAAGATCGTGCCCGAACCAGCCTCGCCCGAGATAGGCGGCTCCTCCCACATATGAAGCGCCGCGCGGGCCACCCTGAGCGTGTCGTCGGCACCGCATACGCCGCGCGCGCCCTCATCGCGCGCCGCACCACAACGGCGCGGACACAAATGGCAGGCGGGCGAAAAAAGTTCGGTCAACGACGTCGGCATAAAAACATGCTCCAAAACAACGATTCAGCAGCTCAAACGTAAAGGGCCAGGCCGCGTAGACGGCTCCGTCCCTAAGGCGCCGTAATCGTCCGACACGATTTTTGTAATGTCAAGACTGGAATCGACAAAGTGCCGCTTTATGATGTAGGTATTCCGCCCCCCGCGGAGCAACTGGGTGAACCGTCGCGTTTATTTAGGGAGCCCACACAGTCGCACCTAGTACAGGTATCCTTCGTTGTTAAGGACGCTGGAACAGTCGATGAGGGCACCCACCTGTTGTAGGTGGGTTCATTTTCGTAACGTGGGGGGTGGTTTTCTTTTGCCGAAAATCACCATACAGTCCATATGAATCCCCGCCGGCATCCCGACAAGCCATCGACAACATTCCAATATCTGGTATGCGCGTGATAATCGCACGGTGCAAACCTCCGCACCCCCTCGGTCGAGTATCATGGGACAGCTATGCCATTTCCGCGTAGCAACCTTTGACCTTTTCCTTCGACGCTTGGCGGTTTTTAGATTCATGGCTTCATCCCCGAGCTACATACCGTACCTATGCGTGGCAGCGGCGGCCTTTATCACGACCTTTCTCGCGGTGCCCCTGGTCAAGCGCTTGGCAATTAAGCTCGATGCCGTCGACTATCCTTCTAAGCGCCGCATCAACACCAAGCCCATCCCGCGTTTGGGCGGAACGGCGGTGTTTTTGGGCCTGGTCGTTGCCTGCATTGTGCAAATCCTAGGTACCTGGCACCTAGGCTGGCCACCCGTCCTGGTGCCGCACCCGCGCCTTCACATTAGCTATCCCATGCTGGCGCTCTCCTTTACCGTCATCTTTGCGACCGGCGCTATCGACGACGTCTTCCAGCTCAAGCCCAAGCAAAAGCTGGCCGGACAAGTCCTCGCCGCGCTTATCGCCTGTATCGGCGGCCTAAAAATCGGCGTCATCGTCAACCCGTTTGCCCCCGGCGAAATCATGCTCGGATGGCTCGCCTACCCCATCACCGTAATCTATCTGGTGGCATTCACCAACATCATTAACCTCATCGACGGCCTCGACGGCTTGGCCACGGGCATCTGCGGCATCGCCTCGTTCACCATGTTTTCGATGGCCGTTCTCTCAGGCCGCATCGACGCCGCCGCGCTCTCCATTGCGCTCTTTGGCGCCTGTCTGGCCTTTTTGCGCTACAACTTCAACCCCGCAAGCATCTTCTTGGGCGACTCGGGGTCGCTGCTTCTGGGCTTTGCGCTGGGCTCCATCTCGCTGCTCAACGTGAGCCGCACCGCCGCACTCACCTCGCTTATCATCCCGCTCATCGTTGCCGGCGTGCCCATCATCGACACGTTTAGCGCCATCGTGCGCCGCAGGCGCGCCCACATTAGCATCGGGCAGGCCGACAAGGGCCACATCCACCACCGCCTGATCCAAGAAGGCTACAACCAAAAACAGGCCGTGCTGCTCATCTATGCCTGGTGCATCATGCTTTCGGCCGGCGCCGCCGCGATTAACCAGGTCGAAGTGCCCATGCGTGTGCTCATCTTTACCGTGCTCGCCATTGGCTCGGCGGCCTTCGCCAAGCACCTGCACCTGTTTGAACCCGTGCTACGCCACCATTACAACAAGCGCACGCACGAGGACGAGCTCGTCACCCCCGACGACCCCGCCTTTAAGCAGGAGGAGCAGGCAGCCGAGGAGCGCAAAGAAGAGCGCCACCACAAGCTCTAGGGCAAGCTGCCGAGGATGTGCCAAGGCACCGTTAGCCAAGCACGGCCGCGCCACACCCATCGCACATGCCGCACCACGCGCGTCCCTCTCCCGCCCCTCGCCTACTTACGCACCACCCCTCCAATAAACGCGTTATCATCTTGACCCATGAACATACGTTAGGAGCAATCATGCCAAACGAGAACAGCTACGAAGTCGCGCTGCAAAAGAGCAACGCCATTCGCGAGGGCCTGGCCAAGACGCCCGAGAAGTTCACCATGCTCACCGGCGACCGCCCCACCGGCCGTCTGCACCTGGGCCACTACTTCGGCACCCTCAAGGGCCGTGTTGAGCTGCAGAACATGGGCGCCAAGACCAACGTGCTCATCGCCGACTACCAGGTCATCACTGACCGCGACACGACCGAGCACATCCAAGACAACGTGTACAACATGGTCATGGACTACCTTGCCTGCGGCATCGACCCCGACAAGACCATGATCTACGCGCACTCCGCCGTGCCCGCAGCCAACCAGCTCATGCTGCCGTTCCTGTCACTGGTGTCTGAGGCCGAGCTGGCGCGCAACCCCACGGTAAAGGCCGAGATGGAGGCCTCGGGCCACGAGCTCACCGGCCTTCTGCTCACCTACCCGGTGCACCAGGCCTGCGACATCCTGTTCTGCAAGGGCAACGTGGTGCCCGTCGGTCGCGACCAGCTACCGCACATCGAGCTTACCCGCACCATCGCTCGCCGCTTTAACAACCGCTACGGCAAGGTGTTCCCCGAGGTCGAAGCGCTGCTGTCCGAGACCCCGCTGCTGCCGGGCCTGGACGGTCGCAAGATGAGCAAGAGCTACGGCAACGCCATCAACATCTCGATGACCGCCGAGGAAACGGCCAAACGCATCAAGAAGAGCCAGACCGACTCCGAGCGCATGATCACGTTCGATCCCGAGAACCGCCCCGGCGTGTCTGGCCTGCTTTCGACAGCCGCCATCTGCACCGGTCGTTCCGAAGTCGAGATTGCCGAGGAGATTGGCATGGGCGGCTCCGGCCAGCTCAAGAAGTACGTGACCGAGGCCGTCAACGAGTACTTCGCACCTATCCGCGAGCGTCGCCAGCGCTACGAGAACGATCTGGACTATGTGAAGGACGTCCTGCATGAGGGCAACCGTCGTGCCAACGAGATCGCCGAGCAGACCCTGGCCGAGGTTCAGGACGCCATGGGCATGGTGTACTAGACCGATTTGCTGGCTTGAGCTTTCGATTGCTTTAGGGCGGGCGCTACGGCGTCCGCCTTTTTTTGGAGCCGGACCGCTTCGGCTCCGTCCATCACACTCTCCCGACAAACAGGAACAGGCCCGCCGGCAGTTAGCTGCCAGCGGGCCTGTTCCCGAAGTACACCGTTGAATCGCACAGAGGGGAGGGATGCGAATCAAACTCAACAGGGCAGGCTTTTTCATCGCCTATTGCCTGCTCCGTTGCTGAAACCAATATAGTTCACCGTGGTTTACTTTCTAGCGTCAGTATGCGCCGCCATACCTTCTCCATAAGTTAGCTCCGGTAAACCTGCAACGGAAAACCACCACAAAGGAGACAGGCACCTTTGTGGTGGTTTTGGCCACTGCAGAGCCGCTAGAGTCCGGCAGGCCAGCGACAGGCGGCCAAGTCGACGTGCATGTCGTCCTTAAACGCCACACCCTCCCCTAGCAATAGCTCACGTTGAGCATCGGGGCCGCCAAAGGCAAAGCCTTCGCAAATGCGACCGTCGGCAAACA
>CABQNA010000045.1 GCA_902465425.1 uncultured Collinsella sp. | reverse complement strand
GGCCCATGGCGACGAGCGGAGCGATGACCTTATCGAGAGCGGCCATCAGCTCGGTGGCCTCCTCGTAAGAAAGCTCGGGCAGGAGCTTCTCCTTCTTGTTGGCAAGCTCGACCAGGCCCTCAGCGGCATCCTCGGCAGCGAAGACAACGATCTTGCGCATATCGCCCTCGGCGTCGTCGATGCGGCCGACCAGATCGGCAGCCTCGGCCTCGGCCATCAGGCCATCGAGCTCACGAAGGCGCATGCCCAGCAGGTCGGACATTTCCTTCTGCTCCATCTTGGGCTTGAGGTCAAGGAGCTTGATGGCGCGCTCGATGTTCGCCATGCGCTCGGCCTTGGCCTCCTCCTCCTTGGAAATAGCAAAGCGACGGCTACGCAGCAGGCGGGCGGCCTTCTGCATCTTGTCCATCAGTTCTTCGTCATCGTAATCAACGGCGGCCTCGACAACCTCGGCCTCCTCCTCGGCGGAAACCTCGTCAGCAGCCTCAACCTCGGCAGCTTCGGTCTCCACGGTCTCGACTGCCTCAACCTCGGCAGCCATGGTCTCGTTCTCGGTCTCGTTCATAATCTTTTCGTTCTCGGACATGAGACTCCTTCTTGGCCCTCTCGGGCATCATCGCCCCATTCGCGGGGCCCGTCGCGCACTCTTTGCGCTTTAAACATTCATGCCTCTCGGCAAAACGTCCATTAGTTTATGGTGTCGTCATCTAATCTAGCTGCAGAATCTATGTGCACACATTAATGCGACATGTGCGACTCGCGACGAGCGTACACCAGTGACGCCACGAACCCGACCACGGCAATCACAGCCGCCACGCGCACGGCAGCTGCAAATCCAATCGCCTGGGCAACGTCGGTCGCAACGCCAGCCGCACCGACAGTCGCCGCAGAACTCGAGAGCAAGCCGATAAACAGCGACGGGCCAAACGATGCGGCAATCATGTTCCACGTGTTGAGCAATGCCGTTCCGTGAGGATGCTCAGCGGCAGGAAGCGTCTCCAAGCCGGCTGTCTGCGAGGGGCTCAGCACCAGGCCGACTCCGGCATACACCACAACGGTCAGCGCCACGACGACGCCGATGTTCATGCTTGCCGCCGTCATCGAGATTGCAGTCTGCCCCACGGCAATCAGGGCAAAGCCGACCGGCAACAGCGGCCATGCGCCACGGGCGTCCATCACGCGTCCGCCCACAATCGAGGTCACGGCGTTGCAGGCAATCGCCGGCAAAATGAGCAGGCCCGCAACAAGTGCGGTCATGCCGTAGGCACCTTCAAAATAGAGCGGCAACAAAACACTCATCGAGAACGTCGTCATCATCGACACCACCACAAGCAGGCACGCAGGCCAAAAGCGAACGCTCGCCATGGGACGCACGTTAAGCACCGGATGCTCAAGTTTGAGCTGGCGGGCCGCAAACAGGCCGAGCAGCACAAGGGCGGCGAAGAGCGTCACGATGCCGGCGATCAGATTGGTCGAGAACTCGCCTACGGAATACACAAATGCCGTAATGCCGGCAGCGAGCAAAACAACCGACAGAATATCAAGCGTGGCGTTCGAGCGCTCTCCGACATTCTGAACAAGCTTTACGCCCGCCGCAGCGACCACAATGCCGCCCACCAGCGGCACTACGAACACCGCCCTCCAGCCAAACAACGTGCACATAAGACCGCTGATCACAGGTCCAAACGCCGGCCCCAGCGTAATGCAGGCACCGCCCAGGCTCAGATACAGACCGAGCTTCTCGCGCGGGGCGCAAGACAACACCACGTTCATCATGAGCGGGAACAAGATGCCCGATCCCGCAGCCTGCAAAATACGGCTTGGCAGCAAAACGCTAAACGACGGAGCGACCAGGCACAGGATTTCGCCGGCGACCATGCATCCGCATGCGAAAAACAGCAGTTTACGCGTCGAGAAACGGCCGGACAGGAAGGCCATGATGGCCGTAAAGATCGACGTCACGATCATGTAGCCCGAGACGAGCCACTGTGCCGTGGTGGCACTCACCGAAAAGGCTGCCATAATGTCGTGCAACGCCACGTTAATGATGTTCTCGTTAAACGCGGCAACAAAGGCTGCAATATACATTACGACGAGAATCGCCGCAGTGGCCGATGGCGTTACTTGAACTTGTTGCTGAGATTTGCTCCCCATGCATTTCCTTCCTCTTGGAACGACAGTCGCATCGCCCCAGAGGAACAGTCCAGGGCGAAAATGAGCCCTAGACTTACGCCAGACGCCGTACACGACGAATCTGGCAACATGGTCCAACGTCGAAAGATTGTAACGCGGACGCACAGCTTTCCTTCCGCGCTATTATTAAAAGTCCACGAAAGCATAAGACATGAGGAGCCCGCCATGATTAAACCCATCATGAAATCCGAGTTCTTTTTGCGTCTGCCTTCCGAAGACGCGGGACCCGACGATGCCGCAACCGGGCAGGATCTCCTGGATACACTCCACGAGCATGAGCGCGAGTGCGTGGGCCTCGCCGCCAACATGATCGGCGTGCGCAAACGCATCATCTGCGTAAAGGACGGCAACAGGACACTCCTGATGTACAACCCTCAAATTCTTGAGCAGGTCAATGCCTATCAGACGAGCGAAGGATGCCTCTCGCTGATCGGCGAGCGTCCCTGTACCCGCTATCGCCGCATTAAGGTTGAGTATTTGGACGAGAACTTCGTCCACCGCATCAAAAACTTCTCGGGCTACACCGCCGAGATCATCCAGCACGAAATCGACCACTGCAATGGCGTCGTGATCTAGTTCCGCCGTTCTACCGAACGGCGGACCACTTGACGCTGCGCGAGCCGCATTCACGCCAATCTGACGTTCAATTTCGAGGGCGCGACCAGAAGGTCAGCGCCCTCTCATTTCACGTCACCTTGGCGTAAATGCGGCTCGCTCGCTGTCGTATGTCTATCCTGCGACGCCTCGATTCTTGCGGCGGCAGATACCTAATCCCCTACGCTTGGCGGTAATGATCGAAGAAGTCGGCGAGGTCTTCGAGGGACTCTTTGAGTACTTCCATGCGCGGCAGGTACACGATGCGGAAGTGGTCGGGCTCAGCCCAGTTGAAGCCGCCGCCGCGCGTGATCAGGATCTTCTTCTCGTGCAGCAGGTCAAGGGCGAACTGCTCGTCATCGGTGATGTTGAACTTCTTCACATCCATCTTGGGGAAGATGTAGAACGCCGCACGCGGCTTAACCACCGAGATGCCGTCAATCTTGTTGAGCGCCTCATACACAAAGTTGCGCTGCTCGTAGACACGGCCGCCGGGACGGATGTAGTCGTTAACGGACTGATGGCCACCGAGTGCCGTCTGAACGATCGACTGAGCCGGCACGTTGGAGCACAGGCGCATGTTAGAGAGCATGTTGATGCCCATGATGAAGTCGCTCATGCAGCGCTGGTTGCCCGAAAGCACCATCCAGCCAATGCGATAGCCCGCGATCATGTGCGACTTGGAAAGGCCGCTAAAGGTGACACAGGGCAGATCGGGGGCGAGCGAGGCAATCGAGACGTGCTCGTAGCCGTCCATGCACAGGCGGTCGTAGATCTCATCGGCAAAGATCATCAGCTGATGCCTGCGTGCAATCTCGACGATGCCCTCGAGCACCTCGCGCGGATAGACAGAACCCGTGGGGTTGTTGGGGTTGATGATGACGAGGGCTTTGGTCGCGCTCGTGATCTTGGACTCCATATCCTCCAGGTCGGGATACCAATCCGCCTGCTCATCGCACAGATAATGTACGGGATGACCGCCAGCAAGGGTTGCGCACGCCGTCCAGAGCGGATAGTCGGGGCTGGGGATCAGAATCTCGTCGCCATTGTCGAGCAGCGCGTTCATCGAAAGCTGAATGAGCTCGGACACGCCGTTGCCCGTGTAGATATGCTCCATCTGAACGTTGGGCAGGCCCTTGATCTGCGAATACTGCATGATCGCCTTGCGCGCGGAGAACAGGCCGCGCGAGTTGGAATAGCCTTCGCAGTCGGGCAGCTGCTGGCGCATGTCCTTGATGACCTCATCGGGCGTGCGGAAACCGAAGGGCGCCGGGTTGCCGATATTGAGCTTGAGGATGCGCTCGCCCTCGTCCTCCATACGGGCGGCCTCGTCGACGACGGGACCGCGCACGTCATACAGGACGTTGTCGAGTTTGGTGGATTTAGAAAAAGTACGCATGGTGGCGCTCCTTGCAATTTGAGCTGAGGGATGGGGTTCGGGCTTGGAATCGTTGCGGAGTGATGATGCCTCGCCTTGATCGGCGTCGCCGGCAAGCAGCCAGGTAACATCGACCTCCAAAATACGGGCGAGCAGCTCGGCCACATCGCGCCGCGGGATCGTCTTGCCGCTCACATATTGGCTCATCTGACTCTTGCCGAGTTTTTTGCCGAGCATCTCCGATGCGCGGATTACGTCCGACTGGCGAACGTCGCGATCGGACATAGTCTGTCGCAGGCGATCGCTAAACGTCTCTTGGGCCACTAGAACCTCCTTGCTGGCAAAGTTCAATTTATAGAACACGAATTGAACCTGAGTTCAATTTAGGCAGCAGTATAACGCGGTACCTCATTCGAAAGTTCAATTTCATAAGAAAACGTACCGAACTCCGAGATTTGCCCAAAGCGGACAATGACGTGCACACGTTTAGAGGTATTCAAGGAATCGAGCGGCGGCAAGCGAAACGTCAGCCGTGCGATATATCGCATTGATCTGCCGATGGGGATGTCCCTCGAGCGGGCGCACGGCGACATCGAACTGGCAGCGGCGCAAGATGAGCGCAGGAAGAATGCTCACGCCCAGGCCGTCCTCAACCATGGCCATAATCGCATAGTCATCCCAGGTCGACAGCTTGGAGCGCACCATCAGCCCCGCCCGACGGAACAGCGGCGTAATCTCGTCATCGGTACCTCGTTCCAGCAGAATAAACTGCTCGTTGGCCAAATCGGCAAGAGAGACGACCCCCGCCGTGGCAAGCAAAGAATCTGCCGGCACTACCGCCATCAACTCGTCGCGCACCAAAGACCGCGATGCCATGCCGTTTTCTCGTGGCTCACGCGGGATAAAGCCCAGGTCGCAGCGGCCTTCCGCCACCCATTGCTCAATCTCGGAGTAATCACCCATCAGCAGCTCGTAATCGACATCCGGATGATCGGCGCGAAAGCGCGCAATCACCGGCGGCAGCACGTGGGTCGCCACACTCGAAAACGTACCGATGCAGATTTTGCCGCGCATGAGCCCGCGCATCTCATCCACCCGTCGCTGCAAGCGAGTGAATTCCTCGCAGAGCGCCTCGACAGCCGGCATGACCTGCCGCCCGTCGGCAGAAAGCACTACGCCCTCGCGACTGCGGTCGAGCACCTTAAAGCCCCAATCGGCCTCAAGATCGGCCACCATACGGCTCACGCCCGACTGCGAATAGCTCAGGCGCTCGGCAGCACGCGTAAAGCTTCCGGCGCGCACCGTCTCCAGCAGCATCTGCATCTTTTGAATATTCGTTTCCACGGCGCCCCTCCACCTTTGCATGAGTTTTTGTCATGTTATCTATGCATTTTATTCGCTTTTCTTCTAAAACCAGTTCACCCATAGTGAAGATGCTCAGATATAGAGGGGATGTCAGCGCATGAACAACGGGTTGTTTACGTACTTAGCAGCATTGCTATTGTTTGGCTCCAACGGCATCATCGCCGCTGCCATCGCGCTGCCGAGCTCGGATATCGTGCTACTACGCACGTTTTTGGGCGCACTCTCGCTTGTCACCATTCTCGCCATCACCCAACGCCATAAGTTGCAGGCGCCATCTCGCCCCCGCGAAGCCGCAGCCCTCCTCCTCTCGGGAGCCGCGCTAGGCGCCAGCTGGATTTTTCTGTTCCGCGCCTACCAGACGATCGGCGTCGGCGTATCCTCGCTGCTGTACTACTGCGGCCCCATCATTGTCATGGCGCTCTCCCCGCTCATCTTTGGCGAAAAGCTGACCGGCGGCAAAATCGCCGGCTTTATCGCCGTTGCTTGCGGTGCTTTTCTCATTGCAGCACAAGGTCTAGGCGGCAATATGCCCATTGCGGGTATCGCCTGCGGTATCGCCTCGGCATTTTGCTATGCGCTGATGGTCATCGCTAGCAAGGGTGCGCCACACATCGAAGGCCTCGAGAACTCCACGCTCCAGGTGAGCGCCGCCTTTTTGACCGCGCTGGTCCTCACGCTCATCACGCAGGGCGCTCCCTCATTCCTGTCCGCCGGCGTCGCCGCCAGTATTGATTGGCGCGCCGTCATCATGCTCGGCGTCGTCAACACCGGCATCGGTTGCCTGCTCTACTTTAGTGCCGTCGCCAAGCTGCCCGTCCAGACCGTCGCGGTCGTCGGCTACCTCGAGCCGCTTTCGGCCGTCGTGTTCTCGGCCGTCCTTTTGGGCGAAGCCATAACACCGGTCCGCCTGATGGGTGCCGCGCTTATCATCGGCGGCGCGATTTTTTGCGAACTCGCCGGCAAACGCGCAAGCGCCAAGGCTGGCATAGCCCAGACAGCACGTGCTTAAAAGCCCCTGTTTTGAAATGCTACCTACGTACATAAATAATCCCCAGCTGGGGATTATTGTCTAAAATAACCCGATGTGCCAAACTGCTCTTGTATGTATAAAGACGGCATAAAGTTTTTGTCCTAGACAGATAACCGGATGTCTAAGGGAGTCCTCGTGGCACACAATAAACTGGAGGCAAACCTCCAAGACCAGCACGGGCAAGGCGGGCACGGAGCCATCCCCCTCTCCGCTGGCATGCTGCTCGTAACGCTCGGCGTCGTCTATGGTGACATCGGCACGAGCCCCATGTACACCATGAAATCAATCGTCGCCAACAACGGCGGCATCGGTACCGTCAGCGAGGACATGATCCTGGGCGCGCTTTCGCTCGTCATCTGGACCATGACGCTCGTGACCACGGTCAAGTACGTGGTAATCGCCATGAAGGCCGACAACCACAACGAAGGCGGCATCTTCGCCCTGTTCAGCCTCGTACGCAAGGTGGCACCATGGCTGATTCTGCCCGCCATGATCGGCGGTGCGGCACTGCTTGCCGACGGCATCCTCACCCCCGCCGTCACGGTCACCACAGCCATCGAGGGTCTGCGCACCATCGAGTGGGGCCATGCGCTTTTGGGTGACGGCCAGACCAACGTCATCATTATTACCATCATCATTATCTGCGGCCTATTTGCCATGCAGCGCGCCGGTACCTCGTCGATCGGTAAGCTCTTCGGCCCGCTCATGACGCTGTGGTTCCTGTTTTTGGCGGGCGCCGGCCTGTTCAACATGCTCGGCAACCTGTCCATCCTACGCGCGCTCAACCCCATCCGCGGCATCATGTTCCTGTTCTCGCCCATCAACCACTCGGGCATCATGGTGCTCGGCTTTGTCTTCCTGTCGACAACCGGCGCCGAGGCGCTCTATTCGGACATGGGTCACGTGGGCAAGGCTAACATTTACGCATCCTGGCCGTTCGTAAAGGCGGCCCTCATCCTTAACTATCTGGGTCAGGGAGCTTGGCTGCTCGCAAACAATTCCAATCCCCAGATGCTCGCGATGGATATCGTCAACCCGTTCTATATGATGCTCCCTGAACCCCTGCGCCCCTTTGCCATCGTGCTTTCGGCCGTGGCGGCCATCATTGCCTCGCAGGCGCTCATCACCGGCTCGTTCTCGCTGGTATCCGAGGCCACGCGTCTCAACCTTATGCCGCACCTGCGCATCCACTACCCCAGCAATACCAAGGGCCAGCTCTATATTCCGCTCGTCAACAACATCATGTGGGTCGGCTGCATCTTCATCGTGCTGTTGTTCCAGAACTCCGAGCGCATGGAAAGCGCCTATGGCCTCGCCATCACCGTGACCATGCTCATGACCACCACGCTGCTGACGAGCTATATCGCCGGCATCCTCAAGCACAAGCTGGGCGCCTGCATCTTTGCCCTGCTCTTTGGTGCCATTGAGCTGTGCTTCTTCGCTTCGTGCCTCACCATGTTCTTTGACGGCGGCTACGTCATGATCTTCCTGGCCGCACTGCTGTTCGGCCTTATGTATGTGTGGCGTCGCGGCACCGCCATCGAGCGCACGCAGACGATTCTGCTGCCCGTCTCCAAGTACATCGACCAGCTCAACCGCCTGCGCAATGACGAGACCTACCCCGTGCTCGCCGACAATCTGGTGTTCCTCACCAACAGCCCCGACCCGCTCACGCTCGACCGCGACGTGCTCTATTCCATCCTGGACAAGCACCCCAAGCGCGCCAAGGCATATTGGTTCATCAACGTACACGTTACCGACGAGCCCTATACGCACGAGTATTCCGTTGAGACCTTTGGCACGGACTTCCTGTTCCGCGTGCGCTTGGACCTGGGCTTTAAGGTCAATCAGCGCATCAACGCCTACCTGCGCCAGATCGTTGGCGACTTGATGGCATCGGGCGAGCTGCCGCCGCAACATCACACCTACTCCATCTACGAGACGCGCGGCAACGTAGGTGACTTCCGCTTTTGCATGCTGCGCAAGATGCTTGCCCCCGAAACGGACATCAACCGCAATGACCACCGCGTGATGGCCATCAAGTACGCCGTCCGCCGCGCCTGCGGAAGCCCGGCACGCTGGTACGGTCTCGAGAACTCGGCCATCATCATTGAGTACGTACCGCTGTTTGCCCGCATGCGTCCGGCCGTTAAGCTCGTGCGCACCCAGGTGCCGCTCGAGGTTCAGATCGAAGAGGCCGAGGAAATGGAAGTCGACATCTTCTCGGACGACTTGGTCAACGGCAACGAAGCCGGTAAGGACATGAACGTCGATCCCACCGAGTTGCTCGAGAGCGTCGCCGATACGCCCGAACAGCAACAGCTCGACGGCCTCGAGAACGAACAACTCAACGATGCCAACTTCTAGCGCCGTCGCCCATCGACGATAGCGGCCCTGCACCTCACGGGAGATGCAGGGCCGCTTTGCATTGCAGTAAAGC
>CABQNA010000044.1 GCA_902465425.1 uncultured Collinsella sp. | reverse complement strand
AGCCCAGCTCTCCCGCCATGCGAATGCGTTCCTCGACGGTTCCCTGCGGAAGGTCGTGCAAACGTACGCCCGGAGTAATAGCCCCCACGTTATTCACATCCCTTATGAGCGTTGATGCCCGGGGTGTATCCGCCAAACGGGTCCTCGATGGAGCACACGCCCGAGGGGGCGAGCGGATCGCGCTTACCGGCCAGCTTGTCGTGATGCATGGTCTCGATATAGGCAAGCACCAGCGGCGCCACACCCTTTGCATCATTTTTGACCACGGGCTCGCTCATGTAGTAATCAAACGTGCCCTCGCGGTGCGCGGTGTTGCCCAGGCCCGCAACCAGGCAGATGTTGTCGAGCGCCAGCTGCCCGTCATACTCGGACAGGCAGGTCTCGCAGATGCCATCGAAGGCGCGACGGCCGTACTGGTAGTAACGCTCGCCCAGCACGCCCAGACGCACGCCCTTCATGATGGCGTTGGCAAAGATGGCGCTGCCTGACTCCTCCAGGTAGTTGGGGGCGATATTGGGCAGGTTGATGACCTGGTGCCACATGCCGGTCTTCTCGTCCTGATACGGCAGCATGGCGTCGATCAGATCGTGGAACATCTTGCGGATCTCGTCCTTCTCGGCCGACATCGAAGGCGGCATAAGCTCCCAGGTGTCGATGAGCGCCATGGCAAACCAGCCCTCGGCGCGCAGCCAGAAGTTAGCCGAAAGGCCGGTGACCGGGTCGCACCAGAACTGTTTGCGGCTCGCGTCGTAAGCGTGATAGTACAGACCGTTGAGGGGGTTGCGCATCAGGTCATGCACAACCTGGAACATATGGAAGCTGTCCGAGCAGGCACGACGGTTGTGGAAGCTCAGCTCATACTGCATGTAGAACGGCTGCGCCATATACATGCCGTCGAGCCAGATCTGGTTGGGGTAGACGGCCTTGTGCCAAAACACGCCCTCTTTGGTACGCGGCTGGGTTTCGAGCTGACGATAGATGGTATCCATGGCGGCGCGATACTTGGGCTTGCCCACCAGGTCATAGAGCTTGTAGAGGGTCTTGCCCGCATTGACGTTATCGAGGTTGTACTCCTGCGGGTTGTAATGCTTGATGGTGCCGTCGTCCTGGACAAAGAAATCGATATAGTCGTCGGCAAAGGTCAGGTAGCGCTGCTCACCCGTGATCTCGTACAGCTCGATGAGCGCCTTGATCATGCAGCCGTCGATATAGTTCCAGGTGTTCTCCTTGCCGGCGCGAATCTTTTCGATATTCCAAGCCGGCGCCTGCGGCGTAGAGGTTTCGATCAACTGCTCGATATAACGGTCCAGGATTTGATTGCAACCCATTGCTGTCCCCTCTGACATAAACGATAGGTGAACGTTACCCCTAGTGTAACGCGAACGAGGAATATAGGGTGAACGTTAACCCTATATTCCTCGCGAACGGCAGACTTTTAGCGGCAAACGGCGGTGAGACCCGCGGCGATGCGATGCGCCAGGCGCTCATAGCCAGCCGGGCTGTAGTGCAGACCGTCCGGCATATAGAGCTCGCGGTGCTCCGGCAAAAACGGGCTGATACCGCTTTGCGCATACAGGTCAATCACCGGCACGGAGTAGCGGTCACAGACCTCGAGCATCGCTCGCACGTAGGCGACCTGCGTCAGGCCCAGGTGGTTGAGCTCGTCGCTTGCCGGGATATCCTTCTCGTGCTTGCCGCTCGTCTTGCACGGCGTCATAAACACGAGCTTTGCCCGAGGCGAGCGCGCCGTGATGGTACGGATCAGGTAATCGAGTGCACCATAGAACTCATGCACGTCCGTGCTGCCGAGCTCTCCAAGCGGCACGTTGCGGCTAAAGTCGTTGACGCCGCCAAAGACGATGTAGATATCGGCCGCATCGTCGATACCGTCAAGGCGCTCGACAAACGAATCGGTACGGTCGGCCTTGATGGCGATACGCGAACCCTTGATGCCAAAGTTCTCGACGACCGCACCTCCCAGCAACGCGCCCAGATGCGAAGTCCAAGAGATGTCGTTGCCGCCTGCGCCGCATCCGTTATCGCCCCATGTGGTCGAATCGCCAAAGCAGCAAATGGTCGATTCACTCAAACTCTTCGTTTCCATAATCTTCTCCTCATCCGCCCATCGGCGGTCATACAGGAACGTACCGTTTATTCGCAGCATGCCGAGGGGCTATGCACGGGCGCATTCCGCAACGTGCGAATCGAGCCATTCGATATCCTCGACAAGATGTGCCACGCCCAGATGGTGTTCACCCGGACACACCTCGTGCCGCAGGCCATCTCTGCGACCCAGCAACTTGTAGGCATCGCGCACGATCTCGAGCTGCTCGTCAACATTTTTCAGCCCGCGCGAACCGTTCAGATGATCCTCTTCGCAGCTTTGCACTAACAACGGGCGCGGCGCAATAAGCGAGGCAATATCGCCCATGTCGAGCAAGCGCCAAAGTCCGGGTGTGTAGTTGCAGCTGCAATTGCCGTTGAGGTGCAGCAGCGAATCATCGACACCGTACAGGTAGCCCGAGACAAACGTCTTGCATACGCGTGGGTCGAGCGCCGCCAGATACAGCGTCATGTATCCGCCGCCCGAAAAGCCAAAACAGCCCAGGTCGTCCATGGCAATGTCGCCGCGCGCCTCTAGGTAATCGATCAGACGCATGTTATCCCAGGCGTTGAGGCCCGCAACGGTAAGTCCCAGCGGCTCGGCCATGCGCGCCTGGTTTAGGCACGTGCCGCGCAGAAAGCTGTTCTCGCCATCGCCCTGACCCTTCCAGTCACGACGGTATCCCCAACCGCGTGCGTCGGGGCAGACGGTCACGTAACCCATACGCGCCAAACGCAGACCGTAGTCGTAATTGAACTTACGCACAGCATCATCGACCGCCGGCACGCCCGTCACGCCCGCAACACTTGCGGCACCTGCTCCCTGATGGCCATGCGGACAGATATAGCAACACTTGCGGCCGTGCGCATCGAGCTTAGGCGACTGCGGCTCGAGCAGGTAGAACGGCATCCAAACGTCGCGCTCCACCTGCAGCATCGCATGGGTGCGCACGATACCGCCGGCAATCTGCACCCGGTCGAGTTCGCGCGCCTCAATCGACACGCGATCCATAATCGATAAGCCCAACAGGTCAAACAGCCGAACCCTCGTCGCAACCTGCCATGTCTCAAAGTCTTCGGGCGTCGTGCCCTTAAATGCGGCGGAGCGACCCTCACGCTTAAGGCGCTCACGAAATGCCAGTTCGTCTTCGTAATAGGTGTCGATATGCACCGTGCGACCGTTATCGGAAAGACTGTCGGTCTCCGCAGCGTCGCCCGGGCCACCTTCGGGGTCCCAGCCGTCCGCACCGGAAAGCACCTGTTCGCGGGCGTATCGGGTAGTGGCTGTCGCATCGAGCTCGTGCGCCCATGGCGCCCAGTTTTCGGCATCACTCGCCGGGCCATGTAGGCTTGCACCAGCGTAGTGCGCCCTCTCGTGCGCCGCCGGCTTAGCCCAATCCCACCAACCTTCGCGCTTGATATGCTGTCCCAGCCAGCAATCGATCAGCACGGTCTGGGCCCACTCACGCCAAGGACGACCCAAATAGACCGAATCCGGTGCCACGTCTTGCGCGGCTGTAAACGAGCAGCCGTGGAACACGAAGCCATATGGCTCTCCCTCGGGCGTCGATGCCGCCGTCACGTAACCGTTCACGTCCATATTGCGGTTGAGCGAGCGGATCTCGCACCCCTCAAAATAGGCACACGCGCCACCAAAGATAAAGTCGACGTCGCCCTCAATCCGGCAGCGTCGAAAATACTGACGGCCCACCCGACACGGCGCAAACTGCTTGGGCCCAATGAATCCGCCTGGTTTGACTTCGCGCGGGGGCAACGGGCCCAAAAACAGCGTGTCCTGGCGCCCCGTAATGCAACAGGCGTCGACCACCAAACGGTCGCCGTCGGCGTACAGGGCAATCGCCTGCCCCACCTCGCGACCGTCGCCGGCATCGTTGACGATTGTGAGGTTCTCGAGCCGCACGTCGTCGGCATCGACCAAAACGGTATAGGTCCTAAAGGTGCCGAGCTTTCCGTCAATGCCCGATCCGTCCCCCGAGGGCATCTTGGCGCCCAGACTGCCCACGATACGCACGCTGTCAGCCGTCTCGCCCACCAGCGTCACATACGGTCGATGAATCTCGACACGTTCGCGGTACTCACCCGGCTCGATACGGATTGTCACCGGCCGTCCGTCATTCGGACAGAGTTCATCAATTGCCTCCAAGGCCTTAGAGATACTGTGATATGCCCCTGCACGCTCGGGCGAAACCTCAAAAAATCGTCTCTCGCTCATCATCAGTCACCGCGTCCTTCCGTCGCAGACCGTCTATGTCGCAGTTTCGGCATATAAAAAGTACGCGCAATGGGTCGGGAAGGCCCTGCCCATCGCGCGTCGCGACATGCCGCATTCGATTGTTTAGGAGCAAACGTCTACGCGCGGATAACCTTGTCGACATTTCGCAGCTGCAGCTCCTCGCCGTCCTGGCCCTCAATAACCACATTTTGCAGGTCGAGTACCTTGACGTTTTGCGCGATGATGCCCTGGCGCACCATCGGCTCCACACCACAGGCCATGGCCGGCACAAATGGCTCGGCATCGTCGGCAAAGGTAACGTGAACGTCTTGGAACGTCAGGCGCGTCACTTTGCTCTCGGGCAGGCCCGTGATGTAAGCAGCAGCCGCGTGGCAGTTAGTGGCCTCGATATCACAAAACGTCGTGGCACCAAAGCCGGGTGTGCGGTCGTCGATGGGCAGCGCCTCGCGAGACTGCACGTAGTCGGTCTTGCCGTCCTTGTCACAGAAGTAGAAGGAGTTGACCACGAAGGGCGTGAGTACCTCGTCCATGCGAATGTGCTCAAAGGTAATGCCCTCGTTGACGGCATCCTTGCCGCGCCCGCGGCGGGTCTTGACGCGCAGGCCGCGGTCGGTGCGCTCAAAGAGGCACTTGCTCACGGTAAGGTCCTTGATGCCGCCGGCAGCCTCTGAACCCAGGACCACGGCGCCGTGACCATCGTGCATGTAGCAGTGAGAGATCAGCACGTCGTGCGTAGCGGGACGAAGCTCGGGCTCAATGCCCAGCTTGCCGCTCTTGATGGCGATGCAGTCGTCGCCCACCGAGAACTGACAGCCAAGGATGCGGACAAAGCCGCAGCTCTCGGGATCGAAACCGTCGGTGTTGTGGGAGTTCTTGGGACCCTCGATCGACAGGCAAAGCGCGTCGACATGCTCGCACAGGACGGGATGGATATTCCACGCCGGGCTGTTGCGCACGGTAAAGCCGGCAAGGTTCACGTTTTGGCACTCGGACAGGAAGATCATGCGCGGACGGGCGACCTCGCGGCCCTCCTCGGGACGGAAGATGTTCTTAAAGTCCTTGTTCCACCAGTTGTCCTCGGCAAAATCGGTCTGACCGTCAATCGCGCCGCGACCATAGATGCACACGTCGTGCACGCCCAGACCCGTAAAGGTAGAACAGTAGGTCGAGAAACTCTCGCCCTCCCAGCGGCCCAGGGGCAGCATATCGGTACCGGCATAACCGGCGCCCTCGTTGCCCGTGACCGTTCCCGGAATGTAGGCAAGCGCGGCACGATCGTGGCGGGCCAGCAGCACCGCTCCCTCGGCGAGTTCGATGTTGATATTGCTCTTAAGGAAGAGAGACTTGATGCGATAACTACCGGCGGGGATCAGCACGCGCCCGCCCTTGGGGCAGGCCATGATGGCAGCCTGGATGTTGGTGGTGTCATCATGCTCGGCATCGCCCTTGGCGCCACAGTCGCGAACGTTGATGGTAAAAGGCTCAGCCGGCGTGGTGACACCTACGCTCAGCTCACGCTCGCCACAGACAAAACGAACCAGGTTGCGCTTGCCGGGGGTCAGGCCGTCGACATAGGTCTCGACCGTATTCGTGGTACCGGCGGGCTCGTCGTTGACAAAGATCTCCCACGTATCGGCGCAGGTAAAGTAACCGCCGTCGTCAAGCTCGATAACCGCCGCGCGCGCATTGCGCCAGATAACGTTCGTCTCCATGGGTTTCTCCCTCAAAAAGATGCTCTAAAGGCAAATTGTACGCTGTTGAAAAAGGGCCGTGCCTGCCGGCGGAATTCCGGTGGCACGGCCCTGTGATTTGGACGATATGTCGGCCTTACTCGGCGGGAGTTACGCTACCGTCCTGGAAGCCAACGTTGTTGTGGGCAAAGCAGTCCTCGTACTTAAAGCCGGAGAGCTCCTCGCAAAGCGCCTTGACCTCGGGCTTGACGTCGGCCATCTTGCCACCCTCCTTGACTCGGTGAATCTCGTCGCAAAGGACGTCGCACTGCTCCTTGTCGATCTTGATGCCGCGGGCAAGGACGGCCGCAAGCAGGAAGAAGCCGGCGCAGCCGATGATCATGTAGCCGCAGATATACAGAGGCACGGTAGCGGGCTGGGTCACGGCGTCGCTATTGCCGGCGGTCTGAATGAAGCCGGAGGCAGCAAGGACGATAGCCCACACGTTGACGGCGATAGCCTGGGCGATCTGCTGGCAGAGCTGCTGCGCGGAGCTGTAGATGCCCTCGCGACGACGCAGGGTGATGAGCTCATCGACATCGGGGATGTAGTTGAGCAGAACATCGGGCAGGTACTGGAAGCCGACGTAGAAGAACTTCCAGATGGCGAAGATGATGGGGTAGGCGATCATGGCGATGGCGACCGTGGAGGTGCCGTTGATCTGACCAAAGGCGAAGTAGTTGTAGGCAATGATGCACGCAGCGCAACCGACATTTGCGAGGTACCAAGACTTGTGGAAGCCCTTCTTGGCCATGAGGGCGACCCAGATGGCGGTGCAGACGATAGCGACGACCTTGCCAGGCATCTCCATCACGGACTCGTAGGACTTAGGAATCTGCAGGCAGTAGACGATGAAGAAGGACAGGCAGGCAGACCAGCAGGCAGCAGCGAGCTTCGTGGAGACCTGTGCGTACAGGACCTTGCGGAAGGACTTGTTGCGGAAGGTGGAGATAACGTCGATGAAGAACTTCTTGATACCCTCGCCGACGCTCTCGATCTTCTCCTGAGCGACCTCCTCGGGGGTGTGCTCCCACGTGGACAGGTACACACAAAGCAGCGAGATTGCCATGACCGAAGCGTTGACCGTAGCGATGATGAAGTAGCTGAACGGGTTGGTCTCGCCGAAGGTGCCAAAGCCGAAGCCCACAAGTGCAGCCATCAGGAAGCCGGCGGCGTTACCAAAGAGATGCTTGTAGCCGGTGAGGTACGTACGCTCCTTAAAGTCGTCGGTCATCTCGATGGTAAGCGGCGACAGGTTGGCGGTGCAGAACGTGTACGCGACGTTGTAGATCAGGTACAGCACAAAGTAGTACGGGAAGCCAAACGGCGTAGCCACGAAGATGAGCGGCTCGGCGATCATCATCGGGATGGCCAGCAAGATCCAGAAACGACGACGACCAAAGATGCGGCCAATCTTGGTGGCATAGAAGTTATCGGCCACAAAGCCCATCAGCGGGCAAAGAATGGCGTTGACATAGATGGCAAACGAGCTGATCAGTGCAGCCTCGCCTGCGGACAGGCCACACTCCGTGGACAGGAACAGCACCATGTAGCTGTGCGTAAAGGTCAGGGCACCGGAATTAAGCATACCGCCCATACCAAAGCCCAAGCGCGTCCAGAATGTGATCTTACGCTTTTTTCCGATCTTATTAGTCATCGAGCTCCCTCTCTTTTCTCGATTGTCTTGCAGCAAGACATTGGAGTCCACACTGACATCTGTCTGCCCAGCGTTCAGGGTGAACGTTTAGTTAGATTATGCGCGATTGCTTACGACAGGTGAACGTTCACTTGAATAATATCCTTGAACGGTCGATTTTTACCGCTGAACGGACACAATTGAGATCCTCACACCTATTTTCTGCTGGTAAGGGTGCCATGCTGGACAGCCATGAGATAGGTGAACGTTTATCAGATTTTCCAACATATTCACTTAACCACGAAACGAAAAAGCCCCGCCGGGAACACTCCCGATGGGGCCGATGACATCTCGCTATGCTTGGGCGCACTTGCCGCTACAAGCAGACGCCGTCCTTCCAGATACTGATCTCGTGACAGCCACGGCGCTCAGCACTCGTGAGCTTACCGCTCGCCGTCTGTAGCACCAGCTGGTACAAATCGCGGGCGGCCTCGTCGAGCGTGCGCTCACCCGTGGCAATCACGCCGGCGTTAAAGTCCATCCAGTTGGCCTTGTGGTCGCACAGACGCTGATTGGTGAACACCTTGAGGGTAGGCGCCGGCGCGCCAAACGGTGTGCCGCGGCCGGTCGAGAACAGAATCACGTGGCAGCCGGCAGCCGTCAACGCCGTGGTGGATACCATGTCGTTGCCCGGACCGCACAGCATGTTCAGGCCGTGTTTATTTGCCTGGCCGGCATACGGCAGCACGTCGACGATGGGGGCAGATCCGCCCTTTTGCACGCAGCCGCAGCTCTTGTCCTCGAGCGTGGTAATACCGCCGTCCTTGTTGCCGGGGCTCGGGTTCTCGTAGACGACCTCGCCGTGGCTAATAAAGTAGTCCTTAAAGCCATTGAGCATGTCGGAAGCGGCGTTAAAGACCTGCTCGTTCTCACAGCGATCGAGCAGGATACTCTCGGCGCCAAACATCTCGGGCACCTCGGTAAGCACCGACGTGCCGCCGCGGGCGACAACCATATCACTCACGCGACCGATCGTGGGATTGGCGGTAATGCCCGAAAGACCGTCGGAGCCGCCGCACTTAAGTCCAATAACCAGCTCGGAGGCCAAAATGGGCTCGCGCTTGGCTTGCTTGGCGAGGTCTGCCAGCTCGGCCAGAATCTTGTGGCCCTCGATCTGCTCGTCGGCAACGTCCTGGCAGGTGAGGAAGCGGACGCGCTCGTGATCGAAGTCACCGAGCTCGTCGAGCACCTGCTGGTGTGTGCAGTTCTCGCAACCAAGCGACAGGAACAGCACACCGGCCGCATTAG
>CABQNA010000043.1 GCA_902465425.1 uncultured Collinsella sp. | reverse complement strand
CGGCGAGCCGATGCGGCTCGCGCGTTCCCTCGTATACCCGATAGACCGTCTGCATGTGTATGCCAGCCCCTTACGCTCTGGTGAAAGTTTGTTTACTGAGGGGCATTCTCGCACGAAACATTCAGCCTATTTGCCCAGAGCGCATGTTGGTTTGGTGAGCGGCTCTAGTAGTCGGTGAAAGTGAGGGGGTTAATTGAAGATTTTTAGCGCGCAAGCGTAACGGTACGATCGGGAAACTCGATGCTTGCAACCAGTTTTCCGCCGAGGCTCTCTGCGTACCTGCTCAGTGTGTCGAGCCTCATCGAACCCAACTCCCCACGCTCGAGCTCGGATACACGTTTTTGAGAAACGCCCATCGACTGGGCGACCGACGCCTGTGTTAGATCTTTTAACCTGCGAATCTGAGCAAGCTTATAGGCTTCGATACGATCGCGAGTCCTCTCCTGCTCGGCGGTAATGGAGTCGCGTGTTATCCCGCGAGATTCCATATACTCATGCAGTTCCATCTCGATCGAGCCTCCTTACGTGGCGACGGTATATTTGCTCGGCCCTTGGAATGTTGATCGCATACCAACCGTTCCATTTTGCCCTTGACGATCCCGCTCGCGACTTATCACCCGCCAATAGCAATACCGCCTGGCGCTTGGGGTCAAAGGCGAAGAGGATGCGAATCACCTGCCCACCACACGACGTCACTCTCAGCTCCTTTAAATGATGAAGCTTCGAGCCCTTTACGCGGTCAACCAGCGGACGACCAAGGCTGGGACCTTCCTTCTCGAGCACCAAAAGGTCTGCATAAATCTGCTTCAGCGTAGCTTCATCCTGCTCATCAAGCCAAGGTTCAATGTAATCAAGCACGATACGGTACCGATGCAGCTGATTTGACATACCTTTCTCCTTCTATAGTAGAAGTTTTACGGTATATTGCAAGGACAAACTTGCGCAAATGTCTATTTATTCAGCTTAAATACGCTGTTTGGGCTCGGTGACGATGGCTCGAACGATGCGGGGACGATCGGTGAGGTCGTGGACGATACGCACGTCCGAAAGGCCTGCCTGGCGACAGAGCTCGGCCGCGGCATCGAGGGCACCCTCGTAGAGCTCGCAGGCAAACAGGCCGCCGGCGCGCAGCATGTAAGGCGCCGCATTGAGCAGGCGGCGGAAGATATCGAGGCCGTCGGCGCCGCCCTCGAGCGCCAGGTCGGGCTCGAAGTCCTTGACCTCGTGCGGCAGTGAGCGCATGACGTCGGTCGGAATGTAGGGCGGATTGGAGACAAGCACGTCGAACGTGCCCCACTCTTCGCGGGGAATGGAGCTCACCAGGTTGGTGAGGCTAAAGGCGACCTCATCGGATGTGAGACCGAGCGCGTCGCGGTTTTTGGTGGCCAGATCGATAGCGCGCGGCTCGATATCGGTGGCGGTGCAGGTAACGTGGCCGCGGCGCTCCCAGGCAAGGGAGAGCGAAATGCAGCCCGTGCCGCAGCCGACCTCGAGAACGCGGGCAGTGCAGGGCTCGGTTGGGGCAGGCGCAGCGGCATCCTGAGCTGAAGCCGTCTCCTGGTCGGCACCCTCGATGGCGATGCCGTATTCGTCGAGCTCGGGCTCGGGGGTTTCCATGGCCTCTGCTTCTGCCGCTTCGGCTTCTGCTGCCTGCGCGGCGGCTTCCTCGGCCTCGCGGTCGGCCAGCTCCTCGGCATAGGCACGGCTGCCGAGCACGTCGCTACCCAGCGCGGCCTCGGCTTTGCGTGCCTCCTCGACCTCATCGTTCCAAGGCAGCTCAACACGCTGACGGGCAGCGGCTTCGGGGCTCAGCACCTCGGCATCCAGATAATTGAGGACTTCCTCGACGAGCATCTCGGTTTCGGGGCGCGGAATGAGCACACCGGGGGCGCACGCGACGTCGATCATGCGAAACTGCGTGCTGCCGGTGATGTACTGTAGCGGCTCGCCTTTGGCGCGACGAACGACGGCCGCATGCATGGTCTCGAGCTGGGCCGCGTTAAGCGTCTCGTCCATGCGCATATATAGGTCAATACGCGCCAGGCCCGTGGCGGCGCACAGCAGCCACTCGGCAGAAAGACGGGGGTGCTCCTCGCCGCGCTCGGCCAGGTACTCCTTGGTCCACTCGAGACAACGCTTGATGGTCCAGATCTCGTTTGCCATGGGGCCCTCCCCTCTTAAGCGCCGGACGGCGCGCGAATGTCGGAGCAGATTGTACGCGAGGCCAGCGCATGGCAAGGGGCGATTGAAGGCGATTATCGAGAATCAGCCCAGAATTTTGCACCGGGCTCGCTCAAAGTGTTCATTCGCCGACGTCCAGATTTGCATTCGTCAAGCTTTTGGCAAGGTTGCCCAAAAACTGACCAATATCTAACCAAGAACATGCCAAATCACTTGACGCGCGACTCATCAAAAAATGCACTACGACTTCTTGGACGATTTTTTGAGCAATATTTTCAATAGCAGATGAATGCTATTAATTACTTTGAGCAGGTAGACAGCTTAATTTCTAACAAAGCAGATTAAATAAACTTGAAAAGTAATTTACCCAACCTAGTCATTTAAGAACGTCCCCAATGACTACCCCGCATCCGGAGCAAGGCAACGCCGCAGGTAGAGGGCGGACAGCGAAAACGCCCCTAAGCGAGCAAGGTGACGTGAAAGAGGAGGGAAGCGTACTTCGGTACGCGACCGACGATTGAACGTCAGATTGCCGCTTAGGGGCGTTTGCAGCGTCGAGCAGTTACGGCGTTTGGTAAAACGCCGTAACTTAAACCGCCTGTGCCAGCTTCTCGGCACGCTCGGCGGCGGCGAGTGCCTCGATGACGGTGCCGAGCTGGTCGCCCAGAAGGACGCCGTTATAAGTGGAGTTGAAACCGATGCGGTGATCGGTCACGCGGTCCTGGGGCTGGTTGTAGGTGCGGATCTTCTCGGAACGGTTGCCGTGGCCAATCTGGCTCTGGCGCTCGGCACCGAGCTCTGCCTGCTGCTTCTCGAGCTCCATCTCGTAGAGGCGGGCGCGCAGCATCTGCATGCAGACCTCGCGGTTCTGAATCTGGGAGCGCTGCTCCTGCGACTGCACCACGGTGTTGGTGGGCAGGTGGGTGATGCGCACGGCGGAGTAGGTGGTGTTAACGCACTGACCACCAGGACCCGAGGCGCAGTAAGTGTCGATGCGCAGGTCGGACTGGTTGATCTGGACGTCGATCTCCTCGGCCTCGGGAAGCACGGCGACGGTTGCCGTGGAGGTCTGGATACGGCCTTGGGACTCGGTCTTGGGAACGCGCTGGACACGGTGCACGCCGGACTCGTACTTCATAACGGAGTAGACGCGGTCGCCCTCGACCTTGAACTCAATGGACTTAAAGCCGCCGGCCTCGCTGGGGCTGGAATCGAGCACGGTAGTCTTCCAGCCACGCGACTCGCAAAAGCGCTGGTACATTTTGTAGAGGTCGCCGGCAAAGATGGCCGCCTCGTCGCCACCGGCGGCGGAGCGAATCTCGACGATGGTGTTCTTGTCGTCGTTGGGGTCGCTCGGGATGAGCATGTACTTGATGTCTTCCTCGAGCTGGGGAAGCTTGGCCTCGTTTTCGGAGATGTCCATCTGGAGCATCTCCTTCTCATCGGCATCGGTGGTATCGTGCAGCATTTCCTTGGCAGCCTCGATGTCATCGAGCGCGCCGATGTACTCGCGCGAGGCGGCGATGAGGTCGGACTGGTGCGCGTACTCCTTGTTGAGACGCGTGAACTCCTTGATATCGGAGGCGACGGCTGGGTCGGAAAGCTTCTTCTCGAGCTCCTCGTAGGCCTTGATAATCTTTTCGAGCTTGTCGCGCATGGCGGGACTCCTTTATATGCGTGAAGGTGAAAATCGGCAGAATTGATGGGGCGCGGGGCGCCGCTGCGGGGGTAAGCCCGGCTAGAACATGTCGATCTTCAGATACATGCGCATCCCTTCGCGTATGGGGTACATAATTGCGGTCTAACCCATACATGATAGCGTGCGCAGGCAAACCTGCATATAACCCGCACGGAATGAGTGGTGCAAACAAACCTGACCCCATTGCACCAAGGGCTTGCTTTTTGGCTAGAGCGTGTGGAGCAGGGCGATGAGGAAGCGGATGCCTTGGAGGTAGGCGCGACGGGTGATGCGCTCGTTGGTGCCGTGGACGCCGCGGTCGCATTCGTCATCGTCGACCACAAAGGCGGAGAAGCGGATGCACTCGTGGCAAATGCGCTGGTAGTTGGCGGCATCGGTTGCACCAATCACGGTCGAGGGCACGATGCTCATCGGCTCTTGGCCCACCGCAGACGATCCGTTTTCCTCCGTCGGCTTGGGATCACGGAAATAGCGGGCGGCGATGGCGCGGACGGCCTCGAGCCCCGGACCGCCCACGCGCGGGGACGGCGAGGGCTCGGAGCTGCCGGGGGCCAGCTCGACCTCGACTCGGCCGGCGAGCCCAGCGGTGGCAACGGCCTCGCGGCAGCAGGCCACGACATCGGCCACGCTCGTACCCTCGAGCATGCGGAAGTTGATATTGACCCACATATCTTGCGGCATTACGTTGGCACCGGTACTGCCGCCCTCGATTTGCGTGGGCGCACAGGTGGTGGTCACAAGCGGGTACAGCTTTTTGCTGGCAAGGCAGTCGCGCACGATGGCATCCTTGCTGGCAGCAATCTCGTCTGCGGTATAAAGCCCCAGCTCGACGAGCTGCGCGGCAAGTAAATCGGTCACGCGCGTCGGCCATTCGATATCGCAGATTGCGGCGATGGCACGGCTGAGCACCTCGAGCGACGTGCCGCCGTAGGGGTTGGAAGAATGTCCACCCGCGCTCTTTGTCTTGAGCACGATATCGGCATAGCCCTTCTCCGCGAGGTCGGCGTGCATAAGCCAGCCCTCGCCCGCGCTGTACTCGGCAGCCGGAACGATGCGGTAGTCGCCCTCGTCGATCAGGCACTCAAGCTCTATGCCGCGCTCCTCGAGCACGCGGCCGATGGCGCCTGCGCCGTACTGCGTAGTCTCCTCGTCCTGGCCAAAGGCCAGCAGCAGCGTGCGCTCGTGCTGCCAACCGTGCGCCAGCGCATACTCGACAGCCTCGAGAATACCTGCGACCTGGTCCTTCATGTCGATCGCGCCGCGGCCCCAGATGTAGGTGTCGTCCACGTGCCCGCTAAAGGGGGCGTGCGTCCAGTCGGCCTCGGTACCCGGCACCACGGGGACCACGTCCATGTGGCCCATGAGCATAATGGGCTTAAGAGCCGGATCGCCGCCGGCAAGCGTCACCAATAGCGAATGGTCGATAAGCTCGACCTCGCCCGCCGCGAACACGCGCGGCCAGGCCTGCTGCATATACGCGCGCAGGTCGTCGAAAGGTTGCCAGTCCACCGCCTCGGCATCCATGCTCGAGATGGTCGGAAACGACAGCACGCGGCCCAAGCGCTCGCACGCGCCTGCCTCGTCTATATCGGCAAAATCGTCCTCATGCGCAAAGAAGCGCCAAACCTCGGCCATGACATCCTTTCGATTGTGACGACAAAGGCCGCCCCACGGGAGCGGCCCTGCAACGCAAGCGTTTGCGGTCGGTTATTTGTCCTCGAGATAACGAGAGAGGAACTCGCGAGTGCGCTGGTGTTTGGGGTTGCCGAAGAGCTCGGCCGGCGCGGCGTCCTCGAGCACCACGCCCTTGTCCATAAAGACCACGCGGTCGGACACGGTTCGGGCAAAGGCCATCTCGTGCGTGACGACGACCATGGTCATGCCGTCGGCCGCAAGCTTGCGCATGACCTCGAGCACCTCTCCCACGATCTCGGGGTCGAGTGCGGAGGTCGGCTCGTCGAACAGCATGATCTGCGGATTCATGCACAGGGCGCGCGCGATGGCCACGCGCTGCTTTTGGCCACCGGACAGGCGACCCACAGCGGCGTGCGCGAACTTTTCGAGCCCCACGCTCGTCAGATGCTCCATCGCGACCTTCTCGGCCTCGGCCTTGCTCATCTTTTTGAGCGTGACGGGCGCGAGCGTGCAGTTGTCGAGCACGTCCATGTTGTTGAACAGGTTAAAGCCCTGGAACACCATGCCGATGTCCTCGCGGAGTTTATTGATATTGCAGCGCTCGGCCGTAAGGTCCTGGCCGTGGAACCAGATTTGGCCCGCGTCCGGGGTCTCGAGCAGGTTGAGGCAGCGCAGGAAGGTCGACTTGCCCGAGCCCGAGGCGCCGATAATGGTGACGACCTCGCCGGGGTTAACGGACAGGTCGATGCCCTTGAGCACCTCGAGCGAGCCGAAGCTCTTGCGCAGGCCCTCGACGCGGATAAGCGGCTCATTGGTCTGTGCGGCGGCCGCGGTGCCGGTAGTGGCGGTATCTGCCATGATGATTCTCCTCGTCTTGAGCCTAGTTGGAGCTGGGCAGCGTTGCCGGAGCCTCGGCGCCGAGCTTTTTGCCAAAGGCCTCGAGCAGGCGGCTCGCCACGAGCGTCAGGATCAGGTAGACCACGAGCGCCACGCAGTAGACCTCCATCTGGCGGTAGTACACGCCGGCGACAGTGGTGGTGGCGTACATGAGGTCGAACACGCCGATGACCGAAAGCACCGACGAATCCTTGATGTTGATGATGAGCTCGTTGGTGAGCGCCGGAATCGCGTTTTTAATGCCCTGGGGGAACACGACTTTGCGCATGGCTTGCCACTGCGACAGGCCCAGCGAGCGCGCCGCCTCGGCCTGGCCGGGATCGATGGACTCGATGCCGCCGCGCAGGACCTCCATCATGTAGGCGGTAGAGTTGAGCGAGATGGTGACGAGGCCGGCGGTGAAGGTACTCCAAATCTGGTTGGCCTGGGCGGTCTCGAAGCCCATGCCGCGCAAAACGGTGAAGCCCGCGTAATAGATGAGCAGGCCCTGGACCATCATGGGCGTGCCGCGCACGATGGTGGAGTAGATGGTCGCAAAGCCGCGGCCGATGCTCTTAAAGAAGCGCACCAGGTCGTTGTCCACGCGATCGAAGGTCTGAATGCGCAGGAACACAAAAAGCAGCGCCAGGAAAAAGGCGATGACGGTACCGAAGGTCGCAAGTGCAATGGTGATCTCGATGCCGCGGATAAAGAAGTCGCCGCTCTTGTAGGTCATGTAGACCAGGCTCGACAAAAAGTCGCTGGGGTTGGAGTCCGAGACAATGCTCACTTGCACCAGGTCGATAAATGACATGACGCAGCGGTCGACAAAGAAGATCACCGCAATAGCAACGACGACATAGCTGCCCAGGCGCGCGCCGCGACGGAAGCGCTCGGATGCGAACGGCGACTTTTCGCGATAGTCGTTCCAGTGCATAAGCTTGGTGACCAGCGCCGCCGCCGACACGACGAGCCAGGCCCAAAGGATTGCCCAAAGGCAATCCTGGAAGATACCGGTGGGAGCCAAGAAGCTCAGCGGTGTGGGGTTGCGCTGGCTAAACGCCAGGCCGAGCGCCGCGATAACGCTCGTGCCCAGGTACACATAACGGTGATCGGCCTTGATAAAGGAGGCCAGACGATTGATGGCTTTCATGCTGCCTCCCTATGCCGGCTGACGGTCGAGGCACGCGTCCCACATTTGGTCGCGCTCCTCCTGGCTGACGCCCTTGAGTGTCTTGTCGATGAGCTTAAGCAGCTTATCCGAGCCCTTGCGGCAGCCGACGTTTGCCGTGACCTCCTGCTTAAAGCCCTCGCCTTCGGCAAATTGAATCGGCACGATACCCGGGTTTTGGGCCATATAGCCCTTCTCGTTCTCGGTGTTGTAGGTCACGGCGTCGCACGTGCCCTGCAGCAGGTTCGAAAACACCGTGGGAACCGAATCGACCGGGTTCTTGTGGACAACGCCCGGGATCTCGTCGATGACGGTATCGAGCATGGTGTCCTTTTGGCCGAGCACCGTAGCGCCGCTAAAGTCGCTGAGCTTGGTCGCGTTTTGGTAGGGCGAGCCCTCTTTTACGAACAGGCCAAAGTAACCGATAAAGTACGGGTCGGAAAAGCCGACCGACTCCTCACGCTCGGGCGTGGCGCTCATGCCGGCGATGATGAGGTCGATCTGCCCGTTGTTGAGCGAGTCGATAAGGCCCGAGAAGCTCTGTTTGACGGCAACGGGCTCGCCACCGAGGGCCTTGCAGACGATCTTGGCGATCTGCACGTCATAGCCGTCGGCGTAAGCTCCCTGCACGTTGTCGATGGGAATGGTGAACTCGCTGGCCTCGGAGACCTGCCAGTTGTACGGGGCGTAGGCCGCCTCCATGCCGATGCGGATCTTGTCCTTGCCGATCACGGAATCGGACAGGTCGTCGCGACCGCCGCCAGTCGTGGGCTGAACCACCTTGAGCGTGGACGGACGCTGACAGCCGGCGAGCGCGCCGGCGACGACGGAAGCGCTCGCAGCGAGAGCGCTTCCCAAAAAGATGCGACGGCTGCATACCGGCTGTGGATGCGCGTCGCGTTGATGGGGAGAATGCATAATCTGCCTTCCCTGTTGAATCGTATGCTGACGACTTAACAGGATATACGCCAGCGACCAGCAGCGCAGCACAAGCTCGAAAAATTAATAGACACACGGTAGTCATTGGGGACGTCGATGTTTTGGCAATGCCGGCGAGCGACGTCCAGAGCGAACAAGTGGCATGAAAAAGGCAAGGCATGACCAGAAGGTCTATGCCTTGCCTTATGAATGACAAATTATCGCTCTGGACGGCGCGCAGCATCGACCGAGCGGCGGAACCTCTAGAGCAAGGTGACGCTAAAGCTGCGTTTATCGGTAGCGCCGGGAGCCAAGGTGATGGTGTTGACCTTGTGCTCAAAGATGTCGTCCTCGGTGTCCATGGTGGTGTGACCGGTCCAGGGCTCGAGCGCCACAAACGGAGCGTCGTTGGCGGCAGACCACACGCCGATGTACCTAAAGCCCTCAAAGTCGATCTTGACGCCGTGGCCCGACTTGCGGCCGCGCAGCGTGAGCGTGGAGCCCGGGGTATCGGTGAACATGATGGCATCGTTATCGAAGCTGCGGTGCGTGATGGGCAGTACGTCC
>CABQNA010000042.1 GCA_902465425.1 uncultured Collinsella sp. | reverse complement strand
CGGTGTGTGCCTGGCTGTCGTCTTCATGGGCTTCAAGTTCAACGGTTCCCATGCAGCCGCCGGTGTCGATTCCGACTACGATCCGCTCGAAGACGACGAAGACTAAGGAGGAACACACTATGGCAACCGCAACCAAGGACGTGTCCCTGAACAAGAAGGTCAGCCAGTTCTTCTGGCGCTCCTGGGCCATCCAGGCCTCTTGGAACTACGAGCGTCAGATGAACATGGGCTTCCTCTACGGCATGGTTCCCACGCTCGATCGCCTCTATCCGGATGAGTCCGACCCCAAGCAGCTCGCTGCTAAGAAAGAGGCTTACCACCGTCACATGGCGTTCTACAACTGCACCCCGCAGACGAGCGCTTTCATCCTGGGCCTCGCCGCCTCCATGGAGGAGGAGTACGCCAAGGATCCCGAGAACTTCGATCCCGATTCGATCAACGCGGTCAAGACCTCCCTCATGGGTCCGCTTTCCGGCATCGGTGACTCCTTCTTCCAGGGCACCATCCGCGTTATCGCCTTTGGCCTGGGCGTTCAGCTGGCCCAGCAGGGCTCCATCATGGGCCCGATCCTGGCCATGCTCATCTCCATCGTCCCCTCTGTGCTGATCACTTGGTTCGCAGCCAAGATGGGCTATCAGGGCGGCCACGAGTACCTGAGCAAGCTTCAGGGCGGCGTCCTCATGGAGAAGCTCATGTATGTCTGCGGCATCGTGGGTCTTATGTCCGTGGGCGGCATGATCGCCACGCTGATCGGCGCCACCACCCCGCTGCAGTTCGCTGAGGGCACCGTCGTTATCCAGGACATCCTGGATGGCATGATGCCCCAGATGATCTCCCTTGGCCTCACTGGCCTTATGTACTGGCTCATCAAGAAGAACGTCAACACCGGTTGGCTTCTCGTGATCGCCATCGTGGGCGGCATCGCCCTCTCCGCGGCCGGCATCCTGGCCTAGTCGCGACCAAGCGTCTAACCGCTTTCCCCGGGGAGCCTGCCTGACATCCCATACCCCAGGCAGGCTTCCATTCCCAAAATGTGACAATGGGACAGCTCCTTTGTCGCATCCTCAACGGGCCGGTGACTCGGTCCAAATCACGGTAACCCTGCGTGCGTCCGGCAAAGTGGCGCCGCAAAAATCGAAAGGAATGTGTCAGATGTACGAGATCGACCTTAACCTCCCTAAGCAGATCGTCGCTGACGTCCTGTCCAACCACGAGATCCACAGCGTCGCCTTCGTCGGCTGCGGCGCTTCCATGTCCGACCTTTACCCCGCCAAGTACTTCCTGGCCAACAACACGGACAAGCTGAACGTTCAGATCTTCACCGCTAACGAGTTCAACTACGACACGCCTTCCTGGGTCAACGAGCACACCTTCGTGATCACCTGCTCCCTCGGTGGCTCCACGCCCGAGACCGTCGAGGCCAACAAGACCGCCAAGAAGCACAACTGCCCGGTCGTCTCCCTCACCAACAAGGCTGGCTCCGCTCTGACCGTCGACGCTGACTACGTCATCGTTCACGGCTTCCACGCCAACTTCGCTGCCAAGTGCGAGAAGCCCGGCTACGCCATCGCTCTTGCTGTCGAGATCCTTCAGCAGACCGAGGGCTATGACCACTACGAGGACATGATCACCGGCCTCACCAACGTCTTCGATCTCTGCGAGAACGCTGCACAGCACTGCAAGAAGCTTGCCAAGAAGTTCGCCGAGGACTTCAAGGACGACAAGATGATCTACTTCATGGCTTCCGGTGCCTCCGAGAAGATGGCTTATTCTCACGCTGCCTTCCTGTTCACCGAGATGCAGTGGATCGACGCCGCCGCCTACAACACCGGCGAGTACTTCCACGGCCCGTTCGAGGTTTCCACCGAGGGTAAGCCCTACGTCTTCTTCATGTCCGATGGCGCTACCCGTCCGATGGACGCCCGCGCCCTCACCTTCCTTGAGCGCATGGGCGCCAAGGTCGCTCTGATCGACTCCAAGGACTACGGCCTGGCTGACGCCGTGCCCGCGAGCGTTGTCACCTACTTCAACCCGCTGCTGCACCTCGCCGTTATGCGCGAGTACGGCAACCAGATCGCCGAGGCCCGTCAGCACCCGCTGACCATGCGTCGCTACATGTGGAAGCTTTCCTACTAATCACAAGTAAGTAGACCTTACGGGTTGATTGAGAGGGGATGGGGTTTGCGCCCCGTCCCCTTTTTGCTCTGGGGAGAGCGTGTCTGTCGCGTCGCAAAGCCCCAGATAAAACCTACCAAAATAAACCTGTCCCTTTTTGGCAGGTGGGAGGAGATGCGTATGATCAAGGCAGTGCTGTTTGACATGGACGGCGTACTGGTCGATACCGAGTGGTTCTACAATCATCGCCGCGTGGCGTTTATGGAGGAGAAGGGCTTCCACTTTGACGAGATCCCCGATCTTTCGGGGTCTAACGAGCCCGCCATTTGGAAGGCGCTGGTGCCCGACGATGTTGAGCTGCGCGAGCGCCTGCGCGTGGAGTACAAGCGGGTCTACAGCCCGGACCACCCCGTTCCGTATGCTGAGCTGCTCAACGAGCAGACGGAGCCGGTGATGCGTGAGCTGCACGAGCGCGGCGTGAAGTGCGCCATCGCAAGCTCGTCCTATCGCGAGCTGATCGACGAGCTGGTGGAGATTGCCGGTATCGCTGACGTGCTGGACTACACCATCAGCGGTCACGAGTGCAGTGCGTTTAAGCCCGACCCCGAGATTTACCTGCGTGCCATGGAGGCGCTGGGTGTGGAGCCTGCCGAGTGCCTGGTTATTGAGGACTCGCCTTTGGGCATCGAGGCCGGCAAGCGCTCCGGCGCCCGCGTCCTGGCACTGCGTCCGCACGAGGGCGTCAACCTCGATCAATCGCAAGCCGATGTCGTTATCGATAATCTGACCGACATTTTGGCCGCTTTGTAGTGTCGATTCACCGCAAGAAGCACGGGTTCAAACGTTTTTTGCGGTGGACTGGATCAATTTGGTTTCGATTTTGATCTGTTTGGCTTCGATTCGGGCTAAGTGAGTAGACTTTTTGGCGCAGGCCGAGCACAAAGTGCATCCGCTCTAGTAAAACCGCAGGTCACAGGGGTGGCGGTTTTGGGTGTGCTCTGCAGGTCGCGTAAAGTCTACTCACTTGTACTTTGGGCCTTTGGTCGTGGGGGTTGCTGGTCCCGTTTTGGTCGTCGAGAGAGGGCGAATTGAAGCGCCTCTTCTCGCTCCATGCTACAATCGCGGGCACGCCCCACAACTATATCTGCCTTCGAAAGGAGCCTACGTGGCGAACGCCATCGATCAGCTCACGGACCGCGTGCTCGTGCTCGGCCGCCTCACTATCGTCCGCCGCGCCATCACCGCTGTGGCAGTCACCATTTCCGCCGTTCTCCAGACATTCCTGATTCAGGCGTTCATTCGGCCCGCCGACCTGCTTCCGAGCGGTCTTACCGGCGTCGCGGTCCTGCTCGATCGCGTTACCTCGCTGGGCGGCGTTCACATCGACATCTCGCTCGGTATGCTCGCGCTCAACATCCCTGTGGCGCTCCTATGCTGGAGCGGCATTAGCAAGCGCTTCGTCATCTTCTCGATGATGCAGGTCGTGCTCTCGTCGCTGTTCCTCAACATCTTTCACTTTTCCCCGTTTTTGGGCGACAAGATCATGCTCATCATTTTTGGCGGCGTGGTCTCGGGTCTGGGCGCTGCCATCGCGCTCAAGTCCGGCGCATCCACCGGCGGCACCGACTTTATCGCGCTGTGGGTCTCCAACCACACGGGCAAGACTATCTGGGGCGTCATCTTTGGTTTCAACTGCTTTATCCTGGCGATCTTTGGTTTTATGTTTGGCTGGGACAAGGCGGCGTACTCCATCGTGTTCCAGTTTATTTCGACCAAGACCATCGACAGTTTCTATCGTCGCTACGACCGCGTGACGCTGCAGATCACGACGCGCAAGGCAGACGAGGTCATGTCCGCCTATGTTGACCATTTTCAGCATGGCATTAGCTGCGCCGAGGTCATCGGCGGATACAGCCGCGAAAAGATGTACCTGCTGCATGCCGTTGTCTCGACCTACGAGAGTCAGGACATTATCAAGCTGGTGTGCGACATTGATCCCGGCGCCGTGATCAACGTGTTCCACACGCTCAACTTTGTGGGCGGCTGGTGGGGTGGTCATGTCGACGAGCCCATGCCCACGGCCGTACCCGATCCCGACAAGCCCGCACGTATGGTCAGCAGGCGGGCGCACCTCTGCGAGCAGGACAGCCTGCAGCAGGATGACGGGAAGTAGGGTTTTGGCATTTTGCCGGCCAAGCGTAGTCCATCCGAATGAGCCCCTCGAAAGCCTTGTTGCTTTCGAGGGGCTCTCGTTTGCCCAGGTAAAACCTACCAAAATGAAGCTGTCGCTTTTTGGTAGGGAGGGTGTATCGTTTTATCAATATGAGGTAACATGAAACTAGACGTTATATACGTATTAGTTATTTCAATATTTCGATAAGAGTGATTAGATATGCCTGCGCCCAAAAATGCACCGCTTTACCAGCAGATTTACGACGAAATCAAGGATGCGATCGAGAAAGGTGTTTATGCACCCAAGGAGCGTATTCCGTCCGAGCTTGAGCTAGCCGAGCAGTACGACGTGAGCCGCATTACGGTGCGCCGCGCCGTCGAGGAACTGTGCTCCGATGGCTACCTGGTTAAGCAGCAGGGCCGTGGCACCTTTGTCTCCACGCCGCACATCAATCGCCAGTTTCACGCCTCGACGTTGCAGACGTTTACCGCGCTGTGTGCCGGCAATGGCATGAAGGCCGGTGCGCACGTGATCGATCGACAGATTGTGCCGGCGCGCCAAAACGAGATGGAGTTCTTTGGCCTGCAGAAGGATGCGCTGCTGCTGCATATCAAGCGCGTGCGTACGGCCGACGGCGAGCCCATCTTTGAGGAGAACATCTTTGTGCCGTTTGATGCCTACCGCGAACTGTTGACGGCCGATCTTGAGGACAAGTCGATTTTTGCCGAGGTCGAGCGTGTTGGCGGAATCCCGATTGTCTCGGTTGGCTACCGCACGGTCGAGGCCGTTCGTGCCAATACCGAGCAGGCGGCCGAGTTGGGCATTGCTCCGCACGATCCGCTGCTCAACCTGCGTGCCAGCTTTACCGGTCCCAATGGAGAGCCGGTCCTGATGGGTAAGCAGTACTACGTGGGATCGCGCTACGTTATGGTCATGTAAGTTACGCGGTTTTACCAAACCGCGTAACGGCTCGACGCTGCAAACGCCCCTAAGCGGCAATCTGACGTTCAATCGTCGGTCGCGTACCGAAGTACGCTTCCCTCCTCTTTCACGTCACCTTGCTCGCTTAGGGGCGTTTTCGCTGACCTATGCTCAACCAGCGACGTCTCCGCGCTTGTCAAGAGACTAGTCATTGGGGACGTTCTTAAACGACTGGTCATTCAAGAACGTCCCCAATGACTACCCACAGAATGAGCGTGGCTGATAGCCGTGCGGCACCGGTCCGCGTGGCGGCGTATAATCGGCGGCAGATGACTTGAACGTTAGGAAACCATGACCGATAGCATGCAGCAGATGGCGCTCGACACGCTCGGCGCCTATTTTGGCTACACCTCGTTTCGCCCGGGACAGGACCGCATGGTCGATGCGATCCTTGCCGGTCGTGATGCGCTGGGTGTTATGCCCACGGGCGCCGGCAAGTCCATTTGCTACCAGGTGCCCGCGCTCATGCTGCCCGGCATCACCTTTGTGGTGAGTCCGCTGCTGTCGCTTATGGAGGACCAGACCCGTGCGTTGCTCGCGACGGGTGCGCGACCCAGCTATCTCAACTCCAGCCTTACTCCGGCCCAGCAAAACACTGTGCTCAAGCGGGCGCGCGAAGGCCGCTACCAGCTTATGTACGTGGCGCCCGAGCGCCTGCTCGAGCCGCGCTTTTTAGCCTTTGCGCAGGAGGCCACGGCGGACGGCGGCATTGGCGTGCCGCTCGTAGCCATTGATGAGGCCCACTGCGTGAGCCAATGGGGTCAGGATTTTCGCCCCGCCTACTTGCAGATTCGCGAGTTCATCGACTCACTGCCGCAGCGCCCCATCGTGGCGGCCTTTACCGCTACGGCAACCGAGCGCGTGCGCGCGGACATTCAGCAGATGCTCGGCCTGCAAAATCCCGCGACGGTGGTGACGGGCTTCGATCGCAAGAACCTCTACTTTGGCTGCGAGGAGATGGGCGACAAAGCCAAGGCAGCGTGGGTGCGCGACTATGTGATCGCGCATTCGAGCGAGAGCGGCATCGTGTATTGCTCGACCCGCAAGACGGTCGATGCGCTGGCAGGCGAGCTTGCCGAGGCGCTGGGCCCCAGCGGCATTCGCGTTGGCCGCTACCATGCCGGCATGGGCAACGACGCCCGCCGCCAAAGCCAGCGCGCCTTTATCGATGACGATATCCAGGTGATGGTTGCCACCAACGCCTTTGGCATGGGCATTGACAAGCCCAACGTGCGCTACGTGATCCACAACAACGTGCCCGAGAGCATCGAGGCCTACTACCAGGAGGCGGGCCGCGCCGGCCGCGATGGCGATCCGGCCAGCTGCTACCTGTTGTGGAACGGCAACGATTTTCGCATGCGCCGCTTTCTGATCGACCGCGGCGATGCTGCCGATGAGGCGCTTGACGACGAGCAGCGCGCGTGGGCGCTCCAGAATCGATATCGTCTGCTCAGCCAGATGGAGGGCTACTGCAATACCACCGGTTGCCTGCGCGAATACATGCTGCGCTACTTTGGCGACGAGGCCGCGGCCGAGCATGCTGCCGCGGCCGGTACGGGCGCCACCGCCACGGACGACGCCGAGGGCTGCGGCAACTGCAGCAACTGCCTCACGCAGTTCGAGGTCGAGGACGTCACCGATATGGCCCGCGCCGCTGTGCGCTACGTGGCCGCGCGACCCATGCGCTTTGGCAAGTCGCTCATCGCCGACGTGCTCCACGGCGGCAACACCGAGCGCATTCGCCAGATGCATCTGGACGAGGACCGCGGCTACGGTGAGCTGTCGAGCGAATCGGTCGGGCGCATCAAGGACATCATCGGCCAGCTGTGCGGCCGCGGTTACCTGGCCACCTCGCAGGGGCAGTACCCGGTCGTGGGACTAGGCCCGCGTGCCGCCGAGGTCGAGGACGAGGCGTTCGCCTTTACCGTTAAGCGTCGCGCGTCCAAGCGCAAGGCTTCGGCCCGTGCCCGCCGTGCGGTGGATCTGCTGCGCGAGGAGGCCGAGCTGGATCAGCGCCCGCGCGTGGGTGACGATGCCGAGCTGTTCGAGCGCCTGCGTGCCCTGCGCAAGGAGATTTCGACCGAGCTGGAGATGGCGCCGTACATGGTCTTCTCCGACAAGGCTCTGCGCGGCCTGTGCCGCCTACGCCCGCAGACGCGCGACGAGCTTATCCAGGTCAACGGCATCGGCGAGAAAAAGGCCGATGCCTTTGGCGAGCAGTTTATGGCGGCGATTGAAGAGTTTGAGTCCGAGCATGCACGGAATGGAGCATAACGATGACATCCGACGATAAAACCGAGCGCACTGAGGTGTCCGCCGTGCCGCTGTACCAGCAGGTTATGGACGACCTAAAGGGCGAGATCGCGCGCGGCGTGTACGCATCCGGCTCGCGCATCCCTTCCGAGATGGAGCTCGCGAAGTCTTACGGCGTGGGGCGCGTCACCGTGCGCCGCGCCGTCGAGGAACTGTCGCGCGCGGGGTATCTCAACCGCCAGCAGGGGAGGGGCACGTTTGTGTGTGCGCCCAAGCTCAAGCGCAAGATTGTCCAGAAGGGCGACGTTCAGAGCTTTTCCGAGGGCTGCGCTGCCAACGACATGGTGGCCGGAGCGCGCCTGGTGTCGCGCACGGTGGTTGCGGCGACGCGCGAGGACGCGGCGTTTTTTGGGGTGGAACCCGGCTGCGAGCTCATCGTTGTCGAGCGCGTGCGTACGGCAGATGGCGTGCCCGTCATGCTCGAGAACAACGCCTTTGTGCTGGCCGATCATCCCTATCTGCAGACGCTTGCCGACAAGGACCTCACGGACAATTCCATCTTTGCGCTCGTTGCCGAGCATTCGGGCCGTGCGCCGCTCAAGTCCGACCCCTGCACCGTGGAGATTGCGCTTGCCGATGCTCAGGCGGCCCCGCTGCTGGAGGTGCCAGTCGGCGAGCCGCTGTTTTATATGGAGGCGTACTTTACGGATGCGGACGGGCGGCCCTTGCTGCTCGGACGCCAAAAGATCGTGGGCTCGCGCTACGTGTTCGACATCTAACGTCCACAGATAGAACAATATAGAACAAGTTTGGTGAAATGACTTCACGGGCGTCGTCGTGCGTGCTATAAATAGGACAACATAGAACGACTGCAGGTACGAGCTGCAGTCGTTCAAAACCGCCACACAAGAAGGGGCATCACCATGAACGCACACGATCTGATTCAGGAAATCATCGAGCGCAAGGGCAAGATCGAGAATGTCTTTTGGATCGCTTGTGGCGGTTCGATGATTGACCTGATGCCGGCCAACGAGCTGCTCAAGCGCGAGGCCACCACGTTTACCTCGACGGTCTACACGGCACGCGAGTTTTGCCTGATGGCTCCCAAGAGTCTTGGCGAGAAGTCGCTCGTCATCGCCTGCAGCCACAGCGGCAACACGCAGGAGGTCGTCGACGGCTGCGAGATGGCGCTGGCTGCCGGCGCCGAGGTCGTGGCCATGACCGACTGCGAGGGCTCCAAGATCGATAACGGCAAGTGGACCACCTGGGTCTATCCGTGGGGCGAGGGCGTGTCACAGGCCGAGGTGCCGCAGGGTATCGGCGCTCTGATCGCCGCCGAGTTGCTCGACCAGCAGGAGGGTTACGAGGCACTCGCCGACATGTACGCCGGCCTTAAGCAGATGGATGCGCTGCTGCCCGCTGCCCGTGAGAAGGTCAATGCCGAGCTGGGCGATCGCTTTGCCGAGCTCTGCCAGCAGCATAAGTTCTTCTACATCCTGGGATCCGGCCCCAACTTTAGCCAGACCTACGCCATGGCGATCTGCTCGCTCATGGAGATGCAATGGCAGCACTGCTGCTACATCCACTCCGGCGAGTATTTCCACGGGCCGTTCGAGGCCACCGAGCCCGGCGTGTTCTACTTTGTGCAGCTTGGATCGGGCGAGTGCCGCCCCATGGAGGAGCGTGCACTTGCATTCCTCAACACGCACACCGATACGGTCATGGTGCTCGATGCGCTCGAGTACGGCGTGGGCGAGGTGCCCGCCAGCGTGCGTTCGTTCCTGGAGCCGATCTTCTTCTATGCGATGAGCTGCGAGCTGCGCGCCGCCCGCGGCAAGGTGTTCGACCACAGCCCCGAGGTCCGTCGCTACATGGGTATCGAGCAGTACTAGGTACCGGGAATTATCTTTTTTGACGGGGCCTGCGCTGCGCGCGGGCCCCGTTTTGCGTTGTGGCGGCCGGATTCGTGTCTGCGCGAAAACGAAGGTGAATACTTTTCCGCGAAGTGAACGACCTATTTTGGACCCCCGAAGCCTCCACGCTTTTTGACGCCAAAACTGCAGGAAAAACTCGACGAAACCGCAGGAAACAGCGCCT
>CABQNA010000041.1 GCA_902465425.1 uncultured Collinsella sp. | reverse complement strand
CGCGGCGCCTGCTGCCGATGTGGATGGGCTTGCGCGTCGCCTGCATGCCGAGGGGCGCATCGCGGCCGTTGTCGGGCGCGTGTGCGAGGCGGAGCCGGGCGGTCCTGCCGTCCGCGTTGTTCGCTCGTTGTAACCGTAAAATCGGCCGCCCGCATTCTGGGGCGGTCACATTCGAAAGGAAAAGCTATGTCTACCAAGATTGAAGTCAATGCCATGGGCGATGCCTGCCCGCTGCCCGTCGTCAAAACGCTCAAAGCCCTGAAGCAGCTCAATGGCGAGGGCGCCGTCGTGACCGCGGTCGACAACGAGACCGCCGTCAAGAACATCTCCAAGATGGCGCAGGAGAAGGGCTGCACGGCCTCGGTCGAGAAGGTTTCTGACGCCGAGTGGCACGTGACCGTGGCGACCTCTGGCGCTGTTGCCGTGGCCGATCCCGAGCAGGATGGCGCTGCCTTCTGTGATGCCAGCGCCGGCAAGGGCAAGCTCGTCATTTCCGTCTACACCGACTGCATGGGCCGTGGCGACGACGAGCTGGGCCACAAGCTCATGAAGGCCTTCATCTTTGCCGTGACGCAGCAGGAGGAGTTGCCCGCGACCATGCTGTTCTACAACGGTGGCGCCAAGCTCACCGTCGAGGGCTCACCGGTGCTCGACGACCTGAAGGGTCTGGCCGAGCAGGGCGTCGAGATCCTTACCTGCGGTACCTGCCTCGACCACTATGGCATTAAAGACCAGATCGCGGTGGGCGAGGTCACCAACATGTACGTGATTGTGGAGAAGATGGAGCAGGCCGTGCGCGTCGTGCGCCCGTAGCGTATTGGTTGGAGTTGCCATGAGGGAGAAGCGCCCGGCGCTTGTCATCACGTTTCCCACCACGGCGGCCGCCATGGGTTGCGAGTCCCTGTGCGTCGAGCGCGGCCTTCCCGGGCGAACGATTCCCGTGCCCGGGGAGGTCGCTGCCGGCTGCGGTCTGGCGTGGAAGGCGTTGCCTGCCGATGAGGAGCTGCTGCGCGGCGAACTCGCCGCGGCGGGCGTTCCCACCGAGGGCTATACCGTGATTGATATGTGGGAGGTCGTGCGATGATCTACCTGGATAACGCGGCGACGACCATGCACAAGCCGCAGACGGTCATCGATGCCGTGACGCAGGCGATGTGCTCGCTTGGCAATGCCGGGCGCGGGGCCACGTCGGGTGCCCTCGATGCCGCTCGTACGATTCACGCTTGCCGTGCCAAGCTCGCACGCCTTTTGGGTTGCCCGAGGGCGGACCATGTGTGCTTTACGCCCAACTCTACGGCGGCGCTCAACACCGCCATCTGTGGCGTGGTACGCCCCGGCGACCGCGTGGTCACGACGGTGCTCGAGCACAACTCCGTGCTGCGTCCGCTCAACCGCCTGGCAGCGGAGCGGGGCGTGACAGTTGAGCATGCGGGCTGTGACGTAAACGGTGTGCTCGACTACGACGAACTCGAGCGGCTGGTCACGCCGGGTACGCGTGCTGTGGTGGTGACACACGCCTCCAATGTGACCGGCAACGCCGTCGACATTGCGCGCGTAGCGGCCATGGCCCATGCGGCCAGTGTGCTTGTGATCGTCGATGCCTCTCAGTCTGCCGGCACGGCGAAGATTGACATGGATGCCATGGGGCTCGACGTCGTGTGCTTTACCGGCCATAAGGGGCTCATGGGCCCGCAGGGGACCGGCGGCCTGGCCGTGGCGGAGGGCATTGACGTGGCTCCGTGGGCCATGGGCGGCACGGGCGTGCACAGCTTCGACCCACTGCAGCCGCTTGAGTGGCCCACGCGCCTTGAGGCGGGCACGCTCAACGGCCACGGCATCGCGGGCCTTTCTGCCGGTCTCGACTTTATCGAGGCGCAAGGCGGGGTCGAGGCGATCGCGGCGCATGAGCGAGCGCTGGCTGATCGCTTCCTTGCCGGTGTGCGCGAGATTCCGGGGATTAAGCTCTACGGTGCCTTTGACCAGCCGACGCGCTCTGCGATTGTGTCGCTCAACGTGGGTGATATCGATTCGGCCGAGATCTCGGACGCGCTCATGCAAGGGTGGGGGATTGCGACGCGCCCCGGCGCCCATTGCGCTCCGCTCATGCACCGTGCGCTGGGGACCGAGCGTCAGGGTGTCGTTCGCTTCTCGTTTGGGTATTTCAATACGGACGAGGAAGTCGACACCGCGATCGACGCTTTGCGCGATTTAGCCTGCTAAAGCTGCTAGACCGTTTATACTTGCGGGACGGGTGTTTTTGCCCGTCCCGTTTTTGTTTCGATTCGAAAGGTGCTCTCATGGCTTCATCCGCCCCGCGCGGTCTGCGCTCCGACCATGTCGTCACCGTCGGCGTCGCCCTGTTCTCGATGCTCTTTGGCGCCGGCAACCTCATTATTCCGCCGCTGCTGGCGTTGCAGGCAGGTTCTGCCACGCCGGTCGCCATGCTCGGCTTTCTGATTGCCGCTATCGGCCTGCCCGTCATGGGATTTATCGCCGTCGCGCTTGCTGGAACGGCGCGCGAGCTTGCCGGCCGCGTGCACCCCAAGTTTGGTGAGTTCTTTGTTGCGGCGGTCTACCTGGCCATCGGCCCGTGCCTGGCCATTCCGCGCACAAGCTCTACGGCGTTCGAAATGCTGGTGCCGCTGCTACCTGAGAGCGTTTCGCTTGGCACGGCACGTCTGGTGTTTGCCATCGGGTTCTTCGTCGTCGCGTTTGCGCTCACGCTGCGCCCGGGTGTCATCACACGCGTACTCGGCCGCATTACGGGCCCCGCGCTCATTGCGCTCATCGTGCTGGTCGTGGGTGCTGCCGTGATCTCGCCGCTGGGACCGGCTGCCGCGCCTCAGGCTCCCTACGATGCAGGCGCCGCCGTGCAGGGCTTTTTGACCGGTTACCAGACCATGGACCTGCTCGCGTCGCTCGCCTTCGGCATCATCATCGCCGAGACCATCCACGAGCTGGGCGTTACTGATGACAAGCGCGTGGCCTTTGAGATTTCGCGTTCCGGTGTAATTGCCGGCGTTCTCATGGCCATCATCTACTGCGGCTTGGGCCTTGCCGGAATGCAGCTCGGCACCGTGATGCCCGACGCCACCAATGGCGCCGCCATCCTCGCCCGTTCGGCCTCCATGCACTTTGGGCTTGCCGGCACGGTCGTGGTCTTTGCAATCTTTTTCCTTGCCTGCATGAACGTATGCATCGGCCTCATCAGCTGCTGCTCGCGTTACTTCTGCGAGACGTATGTGGTCGAAGGGGGAGCGGAGGCCTCCGAGGAGGCCATGCGCCGTCCCTTTGCGATTCTCGCCTTTGTGTTCGCGGCGTTTTCGTGCGTACTTTCCAACGTGGGTCTCGACGTGATCCTTATGTTCTCGGTGCCCATGCTCAACGCCTTGTATCCCGTTGCCATTGTGCTGGTACTTATGGGCTGATGCACGGCTTTTGCGACGCGCACCCGCAGGTGTGGGTCTGGGTCGGCGGCGTTGTCGCGGTACAGAGCGTAATCACTTCGGTCCGCGATGCGTTCTTTGCTGGCGCGCGGCTGCCGTTTGATGCGTTGCCGCTGGCAGATATCGGCGCTGCGTGGGCGCCGGTTGCTGTGGTCGCGTTTGTGATTGGTCTGGTTCATAGCCAGTTTGTCGCACATTCGAGGAGCTAGGGTTTCTGCGCTTGCACAGGCGGGGAGTCTCCCCTATAATTTCCTTCGCTTTGGGACACGCAAGGTCTAGACCTTAGCTGCTCAACACCTTCGGGACGTGGCGCAGTTTGGTAGCGCGCCTGCTTTGGGAGCAGGATGTCGCAGGTTCAAATCCTGTCGTCCCGACCATATCTTGCGGGCGTAGTTCAATGGTAGAACCCCAGCCTTCCAAGCTGATGACGCGGGTTCGATTCCCGTCGCCCGCTCCATAGGATAGATGAACGGCTCTGATTCCTTTTGGGAATCAGAGCCGTTTTCATATACATGCCGGGGACCCCACATCCCCTCCTAAGTTGCGGTGAAATACGGACTGTTTTTTGGCTTTTACGGCCCATGTAGTCCGTATTTCACCGCAACTATTTGTAAGGTTGGATTTTGATGCCGTTGGGAGGGTCGTAGCGACCGTCTACCGAGAGTGGAAATATTATTTGAAGCTCTGACCTGCGGCGTCAAGCTTTTGGTCAGCTTTTGGCAAGGCCTGCGGACGGAAGCATGCGATAGCGTAATGGTATTCTCTCCGCCGTGATGGTTATGGGGTTGGCCATGCTCGATAAAGGCAAACATTTTCCGCAGTCATATGCAAGGATGCTATTCTCGGCCGTTGGAATTCATCAAGATGGACAGCTGCTTATAACAATTGATCCTTGGGATGAACGCCGTGCGCGTGAGCTTATGCACGATGAGCTCATGCTTCGTCTTTACAACCACGTGTATGCGGATCCGGTCTATTGGAATAATCTTGGGGTTGAAGATCGTATCTTTCAGCTGGCATCCGCTATTGCGGTCGTTGAACCGGATGCTGTGTTTTGCGGAGCGACAGCAGCGCTGCTCTACGGCATCGGCTCGGCGTATACGCTTCTGGATAAAGTGCAAGTGTTGCTGCCACGGTCTACAAGGCGTGATACGTATGAGTTCGTTGAATACAAGCGCTGGCGCCCGGGCGAAGTGTGGCGGCTTGGTCTGTTTACACTGACGGATCCGTGTCGAACGGTTGTTGATATCGCGCGCTCGAGCGCCTTTCGCTATGCGCTGGGTTATGTCGATGGCTTGGCCCGTGAGTACGATGTCGAACGCGAAGAGCTGCGAGCATATGCGCAGGCAAATTGCCGAGGGTTGCATGGCATCGCGCGTGCTTTTGACGTTTTTGAGTATATGGACGGCAGGTCAGACAATGGCGGCGAGTCTGAGGCGAGAGCAGCGATGATTCTCGCTGGGGTTGCCGCGCCCGAGCTTCAAGTTGAGATAACGCGGCCGGGAAACGCTGGCTATTATCTAGCAGATTATGGCTGGCAGATGCCAGACGGCTCATGGACGCTGGCAGAGCTGCATGGGCTAGGCAAGTTTGAAGACGAGGCTCAAAATGATCCAGAGCGGGGCGGCGGCAAAAACGTATCGAGCGGCCCTCATGCGCGACGCGAACCTTCGCGCCATGGGCCACAACATAATTCATTTCAAACTCTCGGACACCTACGACGTAGAATCGTTCGGTGCCATGATGCGCGGTTACGGCATTCCGACAACAAAACCCTACGCCGAATCCCGATAGAGAAATCGTTCGCGGTCCACCTTCAATAAGTTGCGGTGAAATACGGACTGTTGAGGCCTTTAAAGGCATGAAACAGTCCGTATTTCACCGCAACTTAGGAGGGGATGGGGTTAGTGGCGACCGTGGTGGCGGAGCTTGTCGATGGTGGCATCGGTGCCGTGGCTGCGGGCTTCGGCGGCGCGGCCGCGGACGTCGGCGGCGCGGTCGCGGGCGTCGGCGGCGGTTTGGCGTTTACGGCGGTAATCGATCATGCCTTGGATGATGGGCTTGCCAAAGCTCACGACATCATCGTTGTAGATGGCGGTTCGGGCTGCGAGGAGGCAGTCGGTAAAGTCCATATGGGTCTTGCCAAAGAGTTTGACGGCAAGGGCGACAACGGTGGGCTCGTCGACCATGACGTCATCGAGCAGCCTTTTCATGGCCGCAGCAATCTCAACGCGGGGAACCTTATAGACGTCGCGCAGCGTGACCACGACGCGCGTGATAATCTCGGGGTAGACGTGAGCGGTGCGCGTGGCGATGACCTTGGCGGCGCGCGGTGACAGAACTTCGTCGTCGTCAAGCAGGTAGCGTAGGATGACGGTCTCGTCGATGATGGTGCTACTCATGGATATCTACTTCCTCGGGACCCAAAATCGAATCGTCGCTTTCTGTGGCAAGGTACTCAATCCAGGCATTGCGCTCCTCGGAGCGGCGATTGGGGTCCCCATATGCTTTGAGCGATCCATAGGCGGCGGTGCCGTCCTTTGAGCGCACGGCGACCGGCTGAAAGGGGAGCTTGCGCATCAAAATGCTCTGCGCGACAAAAAGGCGCACGGCCTCGGCGAGCGATGTGCCCATGGCGTCGTAGAGACGCTCGGCATGCTGCTTATCTTCCTCGCGAATGCGCACCTGCAGGATGGCTCGTTTTTGAGTCGATGACATCACTGGCCTCCCTTAATGAGCGTGCAATTTGAATGGTCAAATACTACATTGGCTAATAATAGCCAATGTTATAACCACTGCTTTATTGCACTCAAGTTAATGAGCGCGAAATATATATCAAACGTATTACATCCTTTATAAACGAGCGTGAAATCTCCCCTGGATGTACGCATGTAATACACTCACCTTTATAGCTTCTAGAGAATAATTCCAACCTGCTAAAACCCCTGCAATACACCCGTATTGCAGGGCCTATGCTCAAGTTTGCCCCCTGCAACTGCGTATATTTAACCTGTATATCGTTGGAGGAATTCTATCGAAGTGCCTGTTTCGCCGCATGCACTCGATACGTCGATGCCGGACCACGGGCGGTCCGGGGCAACGTCGGCAGGGTCTCTCCGGCATGGGATTCAGGAGGGAGTGAACAACATGGGCAATAAACGAGTCGTGGCTGATTCCTCACGCTGCATTGGGTGCCAAACCTGTATGGCGGCGTGCATCGAGGCACACGATATTCCCGGCAACATCGCCGCACCTCGCTTGCGCGTAACGCGCACCTACGAGATCTCCGCGCCGGTGGCATGTCACCACTGCGAGGACGCTCCGTGCGCGAAGGCCTGTCCTACGGGCGCCTTGTTCTTTGATCCAAAGAACCATCGTATCGGCGTCAACGAGGACAACTGCATCGGCTGCAAGAGCTGCGTTATGGCATGCCCCTTTGGCGCCGTGAGCGTGGCGACCACGCAGGTCCCCGTCTTGATGGGTGACGTTCGCGTGGGTTCGCAGACTAAGAGCTTCGTGCTCAAGTGCGACCTGTGCGTGGACCGTCCCGGCGGTCCGGCGTGTGCCGAGGCGTGTCCGACCAAGGGCCTCACCCTGGTGGACGAGGAGCGTCTGGCAGAACTGACTGCCGAGCGTGCCCGCGCCACCATCGAAAACGAGGCGTAAGCGTCGGGCGACAGGCCCAATGATTGTCAAATACGTACCGAGTATTCGGTAGCAGAGAAAGGAAGGAGGGTGTCATGGAGAAGCATAAAGTGATCTGCCCGTATTGCGGCGCCGGTTGCCAGTTTAACCTCCTGGTCCAAAACGGCCAGGTCGTGGGTACCGAACCGCTCAACGGCATCACCAACCAGAGCGAGCTGTGCCTTAAGGGCATGAGCGGCTACGACTTCATCAACGACACCAAGATCTTGACTCCTCGCGTACTGCACCCGATGATTCGCCGCACTAAGGGCGCGGATCTTGAGCGCGTAAGCTGGGACGAGGCACTGGATTTCACCGCATCTAAGATGCAGGCCATAATTGACGAATATGGTCCTAACGCTGTCATGACCACCGGCTCTTCGCGAGGCGGCGGCAATGAGGCGAACTACGTCATGCAGAAGTTTACGCGTGCGTGCATCGGCACCCACAGCGTGGACAACTGCGCCCGTACTTGACACGGCCCTACTGTCCTCGGTCTGATGGACACGGTTGGTTCAGGTTGCATGTCATGCTCCATCCCCGGTATGGAGGATGCGGGCTGCATTTTCCTCTTCGGCTATAACCCTGCCGATTCGCACCCCATCGTCGCAAGGCGTATCGTGCGAGCCAAAGAAAAGGGTTGCAAGATCATCGTCGCCGACCCGCGCCATATCGAAACTGCGCGTATCGCCGATCTCTACCTTCCGATCAAGAACGGTTGTAATGTTGCGTTCCTCAACGCCTTTGCCAACTGTCTGGTCAACGATGGCCTCTACGACAAGGAATTCGTCGCCGAGCACACGAACGGCTTTGACGAGTGGTGGGAGACCATCAAGAACTACACTCCCGAATCCGTACAGGACATCACGGGTGTCGAGCCCGCGTTGATCCACCAAGCTGCCGAGATGTACGCCACGGCGAAGCCCTCTGCCATCATCGGCTGGGGCATGGGCGTATGCCAGCAGAAGCAGAACCTGAAGACGGTGCACACCATCGCCTCCATCGCCTGCGTTGCCGGCCAGATCGGCAAACCCAACTCCGGCCTCGCGCCCGTGCGCGGTCAGAATAACGTCCAGGGCTCCTGCGATATGGGCATGCTGCCCAACCTGTACCCTGGCTACCAGAAAGTCACCGACCCCGCAGTGCGTGCCAAGTTTGCCAAGGCTTGGGGCGTGCCCGAGGAAAAGCTCCCGCTCGAGGAGGGCTACAAGCTCACCGACCTGGGCCACCTGGTCGACGAGGGCAAGGTGCACTGCTTCTACAACTACGGCGAGGACCCGGTGCAGACCGAGCCCGATTCGGCCGGTATGCGCAAGACGCTCTCCGAGCTGGATCTGTTCATTTGCCAGGACATCTTCATGACGCAGACGACCATGCTCGCCGACGTCATCCTGCCCGCTACCTCTTGGGGCGAGCACGAGGGTGTCTTTACTGCATCCGACCGTAGCTTCCAGCACTTTGACGCGGCCGTTCCGCCCAAGGGCGAGTGCCGCCACGACTGGGAGATCTTCGCGGACCTGTCCACGCGCATGGGCTACCCCATGCACTACGACAACACCGAGCAGATCTGGAACGAGTGCATTAGCCTGTGCCCCAACTTTGTGGGCGCGACCTACGAGAAGATGGCTCCCGAGGGCGGTTACGCCCAGTGGCCCGTCAAGAGCACTGATGTGAACGACCACGGTACGCCCGACATGTTCGCTGGTGGCAAGTTCACCACCAAGGACGGCCGCGCCAACCTGATGGCACACGACTGGGAGGCGCCCTCCGAGCTTCCCGACGATGAGTACCCGCTCATCCTGTGCACCGTCCGCGAGGTCGGCCACTACAGCTGCCGCTCGATGACCGGCAACTGCAAGACGCTGGCACTGCTTGCCGACGAGCCCGGCTTTGTCCGCATGAATCCCGCGGACGCCCAGGCACGCGGCATCAAGAATGGCGACATCGTCTCGATCCACAGCCGCCGCGGCCAGGTATACAGCCGCGCCGACGTGAGCGACCGCATCAACAAGGGCACGGTCTATATGACCTACCAGTGGTGGATCGGCAAGTGCAACGAGCTGACCATGCACAAGGTCGACCCGGTCTCGCATACGCCCGAGGACAAGTTCTCCGCCTGCCAGGTCGACGCTATCGCCGACCAGGTCTGGGCCGAGGGCGAGGTCGAGCGTCAGTACACCGAGCTCAAGCAGGCTCTGGTGGACGCCGCCGCTCCCCAGGACGTTGAGCCTGGCGCCGCCAAGTTCGACGACGAGACGCACGTGAATCAAATCGTGTAGTCCCGTTCTCGTTGGCTTTTTGGGCCGGGCGTCCCGTACGTTCGGGAGCCCGGCCCGTTATTTTGAAAGGAAGTGGGGATGAACCGCTTCATCGACATCAACCCGGAGAGGTGCATCGGTTGCGGAACATGCCAGTCCGCCTGTGCCGACGCCCACCGGATGCAGGGTCTTCAGGATACGCCGCGCCTGGCGCTCGTGAAGACCGGCGGTATTTCGGCCGCCCTTGCCTGCCACCATTGCGAGGGTGCCCCCTGCGCCGAGGTCTGCCCGGTGAATGCCATCGAGCACGATGGCGATCGCAT
>CABQNA010000040.1 GCA_902465425.1 uncultured Collinsella sp. | reverse complement strand
GGTCGAGGGAAAGCGTCAGGGGCGCCGCAGTCTTTTCGTAGGAATCGCACACGCTCGCCAAAATGAGCTCGGCATACACAGCGGCCTGGTCATCCTCGTCGACGGTGGCCTGGTCACCAAAGGTAAAGGTCATGCCAACGTGAGATTCGTCGACATCGAATTTGATCGAGATGTCATCGGAATCAACAGCCGTGCAGCCGAAAATAAATGCTTCCTCGGCAGCCATGCGGATGTCCTCGATGCGATCGACAGACATGGAACACAGGGCACCAACGTTGGCTGCCGTCATGCGCACAAGGCGAGCGAGACGCGGGTCACCGGCAACGGTCAGCGTGATAGGGCAGGTAGCTTCGCTACTCATCGCAGGACTCCTCAGAGGTCTCGGCGGGCGTATAGGTGTAATACTGAGCCGGCTTGGATACAGACTTCTGACCATCATCGTCGCCCGCGGCGGCCTCGTCCTCGCCAATTAGGACGCGCTCGGTAGGCTGCTCGGCCTCCGCAGCGGCAGCGGCGAGCTTGCGATCGGCGTCGGCTGCAGGAGCCTTCACCTTATTGAAGAGCTTCTGCACAGCACCGGCGGCAGAGTCGGTCACGCTCGACACAGCATTGCTGGCCTCGGCCATGCTACCGGTGACCTCAGAAATGTCGCGAACCACGGCTTCGACCTCTACGAGATTGGAGGTAAGGGCATCAACTGCCGTCTTGCTCGACTTAAGCAGCGGCTCCATCTGGGCAAGCGCCGGCGTAAGCTCATCGACAGCGCCATCGAGCTTTGCCACCACAGGCTGAGCCTCGGCGATGGTGTTGTTGAGGTCGTTAACGGTCTTATCGAGCGAGTCGACAACGGTGCGGGTCTTGCGCAGGGTAAGCGCGAGCTCAATGATAGCCCACACGCCGGCAACGGCGAGCAGCAGCAAGGCGATTTGAATGGGACTCATACAAGCCTCCCAAAGGAATCGATATACAGACGTTTTCCATGGTACCCCAAAGGGGACCGAACATGCCATTAGCAGCAACGTGGGACAAAATTATCAGCAGCTACTTCGGTGCATTCCCGCTGCGGTCGCGTTCACTTTGCTCTACGCGCCATTCTTCCCAACCGCGGCCGGCAGGCTGCCAAAATGCACCGCGCTCCAGTCCCTCGGGCAAATAGCGCTGATCGACCCAGCCTTCGGGATAATCATGTGGATACTTATACATACCGTATTCATCGCTGCCCGGGCGATGGCGATCGCGCAGATGACTCGGCACCTCGCGAAGCCCACTAGAATGGATATCGGCCAGCGCCGCATCGATCGAAGCCTCGCACGCGTTGGATTTTGGCGCCAAGCACACATAGAGAGCGGCCTGAGCCAGGTTAATGCGGCACTCGGGATAGCCAATGACCTCGGCAGACTTAAACGCGGCATGTGCCACCAAAAGCGCCTGCGGGTCGGCGTTCCCAACGTCCTCAGAAGCATGAATCATAATACGGCGTGCAATAAACTTAGGATCCTCCCCTGCATCGATCATGCGCGCAAGCCAGTAGACCGTGGCATCGGGGTCGCTACCGCGCATGGACTTGATGAACGCACTGATGATGTCGTAGTGCATGTCGCCGTTTTTGTCATACGTAAAGCCGCGACGCGGGTTGGCAATCTTTACGTCATCCACGGTGATGGGATAGCGCTCCCCCGCCGCCGGCGCTGGCGTCCCCTCGGTATCGGGACGCGTAACGGCAATCTCGCTCGCCAGCTCAAGTGTCGTCAGGGCCGAGCGTGCATCACCCGCAGCCAGCGTACAAATGGTCTTGACCGTATCAACATCGGCCGAGAACTTTCCATTCAAGCCCTGCGGTGCCTCAAGCGCACGTTCAATAAGCGTGGCGATATCCTCATCCTTCAGATGCTCAAGCTCCACCACACGCCCACGCGACAACAGTGCCGAGTTAACCTCGAAGTACGGATTCTCCGTCGTAGCGCCAATCATAATGACGGTACGGTTCTCAACTGCATGCAGCAGGGCATCCTGCTGCGACTTAGAGAAGCGGTGAATCTCATCGATGAATAGAATGGTGCGGCGGTCGTAGGTATTCAGGCGCGTCTTGGCCTCGTCAATCACGCGACGCAGGTCCTTCACAGTACCCGTGACGGCGCTGACCTCGACAAACTCGCTCTTGGTATGGTTGGCGATAATGTGGGCCAGCGTCGTCTTACCCGTACCGGCCGGCCCGTACAGAATCACGCTCGAAAGCACGTCGTGCTCGATCGCGGCACGCAACCATGAGCCCTTACCGACGGCCTTTTGCTGGCCCACATACTCGTCGAGCGAATTGGGGCGCATGCGCACCGCAAGCGGCGCATTTTTAAAGGAACGCTCGCGCGTCGAGGCAGAAAAAAGGTCGTCCATAGCCATCCCGTGCATCCATCAAAATCGTTGTTCCTCAACAGTATACCGAAAATATACGAACTACCGTTCGTTAATATAGGTACGATGCGGAAACTTCAGCCCCGGGAACAGCTTGCTCGTCAGCTCACAGAAATAGCCGTCCGTCATGCTCGAAATGTAATCCACTACGGTCTGATCTTTATCATCCTGCCATGCATAGGTGCGATTGTAGTAGGAAAGCTGCCGCTCAATGCGCGAAATGTGATGCTTAAAGATATACGAAGACTCGTCGCCTTCGTTTATATCCTGCAGGCAACGGTCATAGAGCTTATCGAACGCCTCGCGCAGCTCCGTTTCGGAGTCGCCCTCGATGCCGCCCTTGCTATAGATCTTCTCGTAGTTCTCGCGCTTAGCGCGGCGGATTTCCTCGAACAGGTCCTCGCTCATCTCGATGCGCGGCTTGCCATAGCTGTGCTCGACGATATCGATAGAGGCATGCGTGAGAATCCAGCTGTTGTATGCTCCGCCAAGCCCATCGTCAAAAGCGTCGAGTGACAGCAGGCCCGCCGCAATGGCGTCTTGGCGATCACGCCCCGCATAGGCAAGAATATCCGAGATGCGAACGACACAGCCCTCAAGCGTCATGGGGCGCAAGTGCTCAATTGCGCTATAGCCTGTGGCAATGCAATCCTCGACGGTTCGATCGAACTGGTCAAAGGAACCCATGTCCGAGAGCTCGAACACACGCTGCTCGTACTCGCCGTTGTGGCAGAGCACGCCATCGAGCGTCTGAAGCGACACGTTGCGACCGTACAGCGCATCGAGCACGCGGACCGACTGCACGTTATGGAAAAAATAACGACCCGTGCGCTCGTGATAGATATCGTTGAGGAATCGCTCGCCGGCATGGCCGAAAGGCGTGTGCCCCAAGTCGTGACCCAGACCGATCGCTTCAATCAGATCGCAGTTGAGCCCGAGGGCGCGACCGATATCGCGCGCAATGCGCGAGACGAGCTGCACGTGTAGACCACGACGCGACAAGTCGTCGTTGCTTCGAAAGCTAAAAACCTGCGTTTTGCCTGCATAACGGGTGTACGCCGGTAGATGGAGGATTTTTTCGGTATCGCGCATAAACGCCGGACGCATAAGCGTGCCTTTGTCCACATCGCGATCGACACGACGAATGACCTGGTCGTCGTTGCAACGATACGGATTGACAGTGCCCGAAGCACGATTGGCGGCAATGCGCTCGACGAGCTCGGGCGACAACGCCGAAGGAATACGGTCCATACGCGCCTTGATGGCGGCCGTTTCTTGATTAGTTGCCATGGCATGCTCCTTAAGAACGATGCGCAATCGGTTACAGAGTGCAGCCCACGACCTCGATTATGGCAAAAATCGGCACTAAAAACGGGAGCAATGGCAGGGAGCGCGATTTTGTGAAGAGGCAGGAGAGGGCCAGGGCCAGGAGTGCGACGGCAAATGCCACGATGCCACCCATAGGGTCGAGCGTGCAAAGCGCGAAGAGTGCTTTGGCGTCCCCCATGCCAATCCCCGGGGCTTGACGAAGGCGCCGCCAGAGCGACTCAGTAAGCACAAGGGCAAGGTAGACGATGACCGCAAGACCGGCATGATCAAGTGCAGTGTTAACGCCCCTGTCGAGCCAAACGCCTGCTAACGCCGCCACGGCACATGCGCCGGCAAGCTCATTGGGAAACCGCCGCTCACGGGCATCAATCCACGCGCCGGCAAAGATGCAAATCCAAAACGGGATATAGATCATCGAAAACCTCCTTGAGCAGCTGCTCAAAAGCAAAAACCACCACAAAGGTGCCTGTCCCCTTTGCGGTGGTTTTGGTGGTGGTTATTTGGCGCCTTGCATGACCTCGTCAAGGGTAACGCTGACGGCGTGCTGCGTCGGGACCCAGTCGACCTTCAGGAACAGCGCGGCCACCGTGATGGGGATATAGCTGAACATAAAGATCGGGAAGGTAAACAGGTTAGTCACCAGACGCCACTTTTGCGCGCAGTGAATGTGCTTGTACTCAAAGATAGTCGTGAGCAGCGCCAGGATAAAGAAAGTCAGATACATCATGGCGAAGGTCATAATGAGCGAAGCGGCGCACGCCTGCATCTCGACTTCGGTAGCCAAGAAGCCGTGCGAGAGCCCGCCCACGATGAGGAAGGTCGCGTTGGCGAGCATGGAGATCAGGGACAGCAGCATGCCCGGAGCGATAGTCATAAACATGTCGTAGGCGGCAAAGCGATGATAGCGGAACGTCGATTTGACAAGATGCTTGCCATAGGTAAAAAAGACCTGGTAGAAGCCCTTGGTCCAGCGCATGCGCTGTTTCCAGGATGCCTTGAACGTCACGGGCTGTTCGTCAAAGAACTCCGCCGGCGCATAGCCAATGCGAATGCCGTGAATGGCGCAGAACGTGGTGAACTGAATATCCTCGGTCAGCGTGTGGAACTGCCAGCCGTGCATGCCCTCGATAACACTGGCGGAGATGAGGTAGCCCGAACCCGAGACAGCGCAAGAAGTCTTGCAGATATTGCGCGCGTTGTTGAGAAAGCGCGCCTCGCGCAAATACCAGGTAGCATTAGCTGCCGAGATCCACGAGCTGCCAAAGTTCTTGGAGTTGCGATAGCTCGTGACCACATGGAATCCCTGGTCAAAGGCATCGTTCATCTTGGACACGTAATCGCGGGATATGACGTTATCAGCATCGAAAATAAAGTAGCCCTCAAACGTGTCGGGATACTCGTTAAGGATGCGGTCAAAACCAAAGTCCATGACCCAGCTCTTACCCTTGCGGGCCAGGTCGTTGCGCTCATAAACGATGGCGCCCGCCTCGCGCGCGAGCTGCGCCGTGTTGTCGGTGCAGGCATCAGCGACCACGAAGACCTCGATAAGCTCGGACGGATAATCCTGGTCCTTGATGGAGCGAACGAGGTTGGCAATCACGGCCTCCTCATTATGCGCCGCGATAAAGAAAGCATAGCGATGGAGTTTTTTGGCCTTAGGAGGCGCGACCTCGCCACGAAGAGCGCCAATGACAAAGAAGACCACCTGGTACAGAAAGCAGACCGTGAGCAGCGTGACGACAATCTGGTTGAAGATCACAATGGGTGTGTTGGTTTGTAAAAAGGCGAGCATGCAGGCTCCCGAGAACGCGTTACGTAAACAACCGTATATCTTACCGCAGGCTAATCGAGTTCAAGAAACCACCTAATACTGGCTAGACTTCGAGAAGACCGAGCTGCGGAACGATTTCGTCGCCAGCGGCAGTACGACCGAGTGAGCGAGGAGCCAGGTCGTCGAGAACCGCGGCAAGATCCCACGGCAGCTCATCGCGGCACTCAATACGCTCCCCCGTCACGGGATGGTCGAATGCGACGCGCCAGGAATGAAGGAATTGCCTGGTCAGACCCTGATCGGCGCGTGCATCGCACTTGCCGTAGAGCGGATCGCCCACGCAGGCATGGTTGATATGGCGCATATGCACGCGAATCTGATGTGTGCGGCCCGTAAACAGGTGGCACTCGACGAGCGTATAGCCGTCATCAAAACGCGTGGAATCAAAGCGCTCAAGGACCTTAAAGGTCGTAATGGCCTGACGCGCGAAAGGATCATCCGAAACCGCCATCTTGACACGGTCACGCGTAGAGCGGGCAATGCCGGTGTTAATGGTGCCCTCGTCCATGGCGATGTGACCGTGAACGAGCGTGATATAGCGACGATCGAGCGTGCGCGTGCGAATGAGATTTTGAAGCGCGCGCTGCGTGTCGTCGTCCTTTGCCGCAAGCATGAGACCCGAGGTATCGCGATCTAAACGATGCACGATACCGGGGCGATCCTCGCCCTGCACGGTACCCAGATGGTCGATACCGCAATGATAGACCAGGGCATTCGCGAGCGTGCCGCTCTCATGACCATGCGCAGGATGGCACACCAGGCCACGCTGCTTGGAGAGCACAATGAGATAGTCGTCCTCATAGCGAATGTCGAGCGGGATGGCCTCGGGAATCACATCGGTGGGATCGTGCGGCTCGGGCAAATCGACCGAAATACGGTCGCCGGCTCGCACGGCGTACTTTTTAGACAGACAGGTCTCGCCATTGACACATACGGCACCGCCCTCAATCAGATGCGCGCAGGAAGAGCGCGTAGGGCAGCCGTCATTGGAGCCCAGATAGGCGTCAAGACGCTGACCAGCGGCATCGTCGGCAACAAGGATATGGATGTCGGCCATTAGCGCTCATTCCTTTCGCGAATCTTGCGGGCACGCTCCCCACGCTGCTGGGCCTTGCGCTTAGCGCGGGCCTCGTCACGGGCGTTAAGCTCGGCGGTCGCATCGACCTCACGGGCAGCGGGGCTCAAGAACATGTAACCGAAGAGGGCAAGCACGACGCCCAAGGTAATGCCGATATCGGCCACATTAAAGACGGGGAAGTCGACGAAGGTGGTGGCAATAAAATCGGTCACGAAGCCAAAGGCCAAACGATCGATAGCGTTGCCGATAGCACCGCCCGCAACCATCGCCATGCCCACAACCTCAAGATGGGCGAGCTGGGGTGCACGAACGAGGTACACGGCAATAGCGATAATGACCGCCAACGCCAGCACGGCAAACGCGATGCCATGCCCCTCGCCCATACTAAAGGCAGCACCGATATTGCGGACAAACATAAAGTCGATGACACCGGGGATAACAGTCACATGCAGAGCATCGCCCACGGCACGAACCGCAAGCTTGGTCAGCTGGTCAACAAGCAGCACAACGAGCGCCACCCCACCAGCAACACCCAACCGCCAACGCAAAGGCGGCGTCATATCCCCAGTGCGACCCAAAGAAATCCCCTACCCTCAAGAACATCGAATTCCGTTTAACGCAATTAACCATCTTATATTGCCACAAGCAGAGCGCACGACATATCCACCAACGCAAGCGAAATAACCAGCTAAAAACGAAAGCGGCATTCCGAAAAACAGAATGCCGCTTGGATGTGACACAGGTAGTCATTGGGGACGTTCTTGTTTGACCAGTCATTTAAGAACGTCCCCAACGACTAGTTCAGCGCCTCTGCGCAGCGCTTGCAGATATACGCGTGGCCGTTGTACTCGCCGACGGTGGTGCGGTAGTTCCAGCAACGATCGCAGCACTCGCCCTCGGCTGCCTCGATGGCAACGGAGAGTTCCTCGCCCTGGGTCAGCTCAACATCGGAAACGATGTAGAACTCGGCCAGGTCGACGGCCTTATCACCGGTCAGCAGCGCGTACATCTCGGCGGGAACGACCGCCTTGACGCGGACCTGCTGGCTCTTGGTGAAGGTACCGGCGGAGCGGGCATCCTCAAGGGCCTTGGTCACGGCGCTACGGAGCTCGAGTGAAGCCTCGAGCACGCCCTCAAACTCATTGGCCTCGTCGAACGTGATGGGCGACTTGTACCAATCGAGCAGCGCGGCGTACTTCTGGTGATCGACGCAGCCGGCGGGCGCATAGGCCATGGCCTCGTCGACCGTGTAGGACAGGATCGGCTGAAGGTCGCGCATGAGCATCGAGAAGAGCTCGGCCAGCACGGTCTGGGCGCTGCGGCGCTCGAGCGAGCCGGGCTTCTCACAGTACAGACGGTCCTTCAGGGCGTCGAGATACACGTTGGAGAGCTCGGTAACCACGAAGTCGTAGAGCGCACGGTAGGCGCGCGGGAACTCGTAGCTGGCGTAGGCATCGTCGACCTCGGCCTGAACCTGGGTCAGACGGGCAACCATGAGCTTGTCGAGCGGCAGCAGGTCGGCAAAGGCGACGCCGTCGGTCTCGGGCTCAAACTGACCCTCGAGCTCGGAGAGCAGGAAGCGCAGCGTGTTGCGGAAACGACGGTAGGCATCGGACGTACGAGCAAGAATCTCGTGGTCGATGGACACGTCGGAGCTGGTATCGACAGATGCAACCCACAGACGGATGATGTCGGCGCCCATCTCGTCGCAGACCTTATTGGGGTCGATGACGTTGCCGAGCGACTTGGACATCTTTCGACCCTGGCCGTCGAGGGTGAAGCCCTGCGAGACGACCGCCTTGTACGGAGCGTGGCCGTTGGCACCCACCGAGGTGAGCAACGAGCTCTGGAACCAACCGCGGTGCTGGTCGGAGCCCTCGAGATACACGTCCGCCGGATACTCCAGCTCGGGACGGTACTCGCAGACGGCCTTCCAGGAGACGCCGGAATCCCACCACACGTCGAGGATGTCCTTATCGGCCTTGAGGTGATGGCCGCCGCACTTGGGGCAGACGCAGGCCTCGCCCAGGTAGCTCTCGGGAGCGTCGGTGAACCAGGCGTCGGAGCCCTTCTCGTGGAAGAGCTTGATGACGGCGTCGAGCGTGGCGTCGTTCATAACCTTCTCGCCGCAGTCGGCGCAAGTGTAGCTCGGGATAGGCACGCCCCAGTTGCGCTGACGGCTGATGCACCAGTCGGGACGCTGCTCGACCATGGCGCCGATGCGGTTTGCCGCGTGGGCAGGATACCACTTGACGTTCTCGCGGACCTCTTTGCCAGCCTGCTCGCGCAAACCAGTCTTGTCCATCGAGACAAACCACTGGTCGGTAGCACGGAAGAGCACCGGGTGCTTGCAGCGCCAGCAGTGCGGATAGCTGTGCGTGATCTTCTTCTCGAGAACCAGGGTGCCGCGCTCGCGCAGGAACTCAATGATGTGCGGATTGGCCTCATCGGTATCCATGCCGCTGAAGGGGCCACCGGTGCCGAACTCCTCACCGGTGTAGAACTTGCCGTCGTCATCGACCGGCATGCAGATGTCGGTGATGCCCTCCTTGAGGCAGGCGAAGTAGTCGTCGACGCCGTGGCCGGGCGAGTTGTGGACGATACCGGTGCCGTCATCGACACCGACGTAATCGGCCAGCAGCGCCACGCCCTCGACACCGTCAAATATCGGCTGCTTGTAGTGGATGTGGTGGAAGGTCTCGGCGGGAACCACGTAGGGCTTGCCGTCGACCATAACCGGGGTGTACTCCCAGCCAAACTCCTCGCAGCACTTGGGAGCCAGATCCTCGAGCATGACCTCGGCACGACCATCGTGCTCAACGGCGACGTAGGCGGCACCGGGCTTAAGGGAAACGGCCTGGTCGGAGGGGATGGTCCACGGCGTGGTCGTCCAGATGATAAAGTCGACCGGGCCGTCGAAGTTCTCGAGGCCGGCGGGCTTGGTGGTCATCTCAAAGCGCACAAAGATGGAGGGGCTCGTCTCGTCGGAGTACTCGATCTCGGCCTCGGCCAGCGCGGTGTGGCAGTGCTTGCACCAGTGAACCGGCTTGTGGCCGCGATAAATCATGCTCTTATCGAACATGGCCTTGAAGACCTCGATGTCGGCGGCATCGTGCTGGTGATAGAGCGTCAGATAGGGGTTGTCCCAGTCGCCGAGCACGCCCAGACGGCGGAAGCCGGCCTTCTGAAGCTCGATGTTCTCGACAGCGAACTCGTTGCAGAGCTCACGGATCTTGGCCGTGGGGGTCTGGTTGAACTTCTCGGTGCCGAGCTTCTCCTCGACCTTATGCTCGATCGGCTGACCATGGCAGTCCCAACCGGGGACATAGGGAACCTCATAGCCCTGCATCATCCAGTAGCGGTTGATCATGTCCTTGGAGATCTTGTTCATGGCATGGCCGATGTGGATCGGACCGTTGGCGTACGGAGGACCGTCGTGCAGCACGAACTTCTTGTGACCCTCGTTCTTCTTCAGAACCTGCTCGTAGACCTTGTTGTCCTGCCAGTCCTTGAGTCGCTTGGGCTCGGACTTGGAAAGACCGGCACGCATGGGAAAACCGGTCTTGGGCAGATTCATCGTCTGC
>CABQNA010000039.1 GCA_902465425.1 uncultured Collinsella sp. | reverse complement strand
CGCTCGTGGCGCTGGTCCACGAACTGGAGCCGTACGACTCGAACTTTGTGCACCTGCGCGAGCTTTCGATGGAGCAGATCTCGGCCGCCATCGATCGTATGTCTACGCTGGATGTGGAAGGTATCGCCGCGCTACCGGGTGTACAACCCAAACGCGCGGGCGTGATTCTGGCCGGCGCCGTGGTGATTCGCGAGCTCATGCGAGCCGGCGGCTACGACATGCTCACCGTAAGCGAGAACAGCCTCCTCGCCGGCATGGCCGCCACCATCAACGAGACCCTCGACGGCGTGACCCCCACCATCGGCTGGACCCCCACTCTCAGCACCCTCTAAATAAGTTGCGGTGAAATACGGACTAAAGTCGCCCTTTCGGGCCCCAAACAGTCCCTATTCCACCGCAACTCAACAGCCGGCACCTGGGGACGTTCCTTTTCTGCCGGCACCTGGGGACAGTCCTTGCGGGGCGTCCCCACAGCGCCTATGCCAGCTTGTCGATCTGCCCAATCTCCCAAAGCGGAATATTGATGAGCATGCCCTCGTCTCTATATGCCGCCAGAGAGCTCCTCACGCAACGCTCGAGCTTGAATTTTTCGCAGGCTATTTTCAGACTCTTCGCTTTAAGGTTCTCTGCCGCCTTGACCTCAAGCGGAAGCACGGTTCCCGCATGGTCGATGGCAAAGTCGGTTTCGGCATTGCCGGAGGTAGAGGACCAATACGCGGGAGTTTTGTCCTGGAGTAAAAGCTCCTGCGCGACGTATTGTTCGGTCAGCGAACCTTTGAACTCGGTAAAAACAGCGGATCCGTTAAGAACGATGGCCGGAGAGAGACCGGAGAGCGCTCCGAGGATGCCGGTGTCGATGCAGAACAGTTTGAAGCCCGAGAGGTCTTCGTAGCTCGAGAGCGGCGCCTTTAGAGCGGAAACACGCGGCACCTTATGAACGATTCCGTAGTCCGTGAGCCACTGGAGGCTTTCCTCGAAATCGCGTGCGCGCGCTCCGGGACGAAGGGCGCCATAGACAAACTTCTTGTTCTCCTTTGCAAGCTGGCCGGGAAGGGATTTCCAAACCAACCTCATGCGCTCGACGATGCGGGCGGGTGCATGTTTGCCAAAATCGGATTCGTAAGCCTCGATGATTTGCTGTTGAAGCCTTCGGGCTTCGATGAAGTCGCGTGTCTCGGCGAAAGCGGAGACAACTTCGGGCATACCGCCGACAACAAGGTATTCCTTGAGCAAGTGCTCGAGCTTTTCGGTAACGTTTGCTAGAAGGTTCATGTCTGCGGCAAGGATGGCGTCGGCGAGCGGGTTGCCGTCGACGGCACGAACGAACTCAGCAAACCCCATGGGACGCATGGTGAGCTGGTCGATTTTGCCGACGGGAAATGACTCGTTTTCGCGTCGGAGCGCGAGGCCCATATAGGAACCGGCTGCCACGATGTGGTATTCGGGTGCAAGTTCGTTGAAGTACTTGAGCGAGGTGATTCCGCGTGGCGCCTCTTGGATCTCGTCGAAGATGATGAGCGTGTCTTCCGGCGTTACGGTTTGGCCACGTAGGAGTTCTATCTGGGAGATGATGCGCTTGGGGTCGAGGTCCCCATCGAACAGCGAGCGTGTGCTCGGCTCGAGCATAAAGTCAAAACGAATGACGTTTCGATACTGCTGGCTTGCGAATTCGTTAAGAAGCCAAGTCTTTCCTGTCTGGCGGGCTCCCTTAAGCAAGAGAGGTTTGCGATTCGCCCTTGATTTCCAAGCGATAAGTTCACTCATAAGCTGTCGCCGCATATTGCCTCCCAACCCTCTCGGCCAGTATAAGGCCATTTGGGAGTTTCCATCGGAAAATGTGGGAGACAACCACTTTTTTCCATCGGAAAATGTGGGAGACAACCACGTTTTTCCATCGGAAAATGTGGGAACACCAACCTAAGTCGCGGTGGAATAGTTCCTAAATGGGCTGGTAAACTGTCAAAACAGGAACTATTCCACCGCAACTTAGAGCCCCACCGGCATCTAAAAGAAGCGAGCCCGCATCCCTGGGGAACACGGGCTCGCAAGCAATCACATGGTAGGGGCGGTGGGACTCGAACCCACAATCCTTGCGGCGAGAGATTTTAAGTCTCCTGCGTATGCCAATTCCGCCACGCCCCCGTGAGACTAGAAGTCTAGCACAAGCCGTCCGTTACGCGTTGACGGCCATCGAGTGTTGGCCCGACTTCTCCAGGAACTCCTGGAACTTGGCTTCGTCGCCCTTGTTCTGGTACTGCAGGGCCAGCAGGTACTCCAAGCGGCAGCGCTTGACCGGGTCGTCGCCGACATCCTCGAGCATGCGCTCCAGCTCGGGAATGTCGTTGTGGCGCTTGAGGATCATCGTGTCGTACATCAGTTGGCATTCGTGCGCGACTGCCTCGGCCTGACCGCCCTCAAAGCCCTTGATCTCGTGCAACAGCTCTTTGGACTTTTTGCGGTCCTTCTGGCCAACATAGTAGTTAAAGGCCTTAATCACCAGGTCGACGCGCTGCATTTTGGGCAGATTGAGCCCCAGCAGCAGGTCGAACATCTCGCTGGCGCGCTTGTGGTCCTCGCGCAGCAGATAGGAGTTCAGGCGCAGGTAGTCGCGGTTATAGCGCGGGTACAGCATGCTGGTGAGTTTGCCATCGAGCAAACGATCGAACTCGTCCCACTGCTTGGCAGCCATAAGCTGTTGCAGGCGCTTAAACGTGGTGCGTTTTTTTACGCTAAAGAACACCGATATGGCGATACAAATAATGACGACGGCGGTCCAGAGGGTGCGGGAATCGGGCATTTTAGAGTCCTTAGTCGCTCGTAAAGCGAGCGGTATGACAACACGTGCTAGATGTATTATACGCGGCGTGCAAGCAAACTGGCATAAAAGCGCATCGAGGCCGAGCGCCATCGCTCGCTGCGGTACACTTACCTAAAGTAAACCATGAAGGGAGACATTACCTATGAAGAAGATTGTTTTGGCTTGCGGTGCTGGCGCTGCTACTTCCACGCTCGTTGCCCAGAAGGTCGCCACCATGCTCGACGCCAACGGTTACGCCGACAAGTACGAGATCGTGCAGTGCGCCATCTCCGAGGCCAAGGATTACTGCGACGAGGGCGCTGACCTGCTGATCGCCACCACCGTTGCCCCCGAGGGCCTCACCTGCCCGTACGTGAGTGGCGTGCCCTTCATGACCGGCATGAACCGCGTTGCCGCCGAGAAGGCCGTTCTCGACGTCATGGCTCAGTAGGCGCTGACTGCATGAGTGAGCAGAACGCCAACCCGGTAGAGCTCTTTGGTATGCGCGTTGCCCATGTGGGCATTAACGCCACCGACCCGGCAGACGCCCTGGAGATCGCGGAGCTGTTCTCGACGATGATGGGCCTGCCCGTCATCGAGACCCCGGTTTCGTACTTCAACGATTCGCTGGTCGAGATCATGAAGCAGAACGGTCGTGGCACCAAGGGCCACATCGGCTTTGCCGTTAACGACATCGATGCAGCTGAGAAGTGGTTTGCCGAGCGCGGGCTCGAGGTCAACGAAGAGTCGCGCGCGCTGCTGCCCGACGGTGGTACCAAGCTCGTGTACTTTAAGCGCGAGTTCGCCGGTTTCGCCGTGCACCTGTGCCGCGAGTAGCGCACAAGCTGCCATAGCTGGCAAAAAGGGATAGGGTCGCGTGGCCCTATCCCTTTATTTATGCCGAGGGGCTTCCTATCGTGGCAGGCGAATCGTAAAGCGGCTGCCGACGCCCTCGACTGAGGTCACGCCAATGACGCCGCCATGGCTATCGACGATCCACTTGGCAATGGCAAGCCCCAGACCCGAGCCCTGCGCGCCGGCATCGCGTGCGTTGTCGGCGCGGTAGAACCGTTCAAACGCGTGAGCTGCGGATTCCTGGTTCATGCCGATGCCCTCGTCCTCAACACTTATGTCGATCGTGCCCGCGCCCGCATCCGGCGTTATGCCAAATGTGACGGTCGTTCCCGCATCCGAGTACTTGGCGGCGTTTTGCACGATCACGCGCAGAGCCTGCTTCACGAGCGCCACGTCGACGGGCGCGTCGCAGCGCGGGTCGCTGGCAAGCGCAGCGTCAGAAGCCAGCCGATACGTGTGCTCGGTATCGATCATCTGCGATTCTTCGCATACCTCGCTGACCAGTGCAGCCAAGTTGGTATGCGCGCGCCGCAGGACCGTGCGCCCGGCATCGCCGCGCGCCAAAAACAGCAGCTGCTCCACAAGCTCTTGCATGTGCTCGCTTTCGGCTTTAAGGGACGCGATGGATTCCGCCAGCACGTCCGGGTCGTCCTTACCCCAGCGGTCGAGCATGTTCACGTAGCCCTGAATCACCGCGATGGGCGTGCGTAGCTCGTGGCTCGCGTCGTTGACAAAGCGCATCTGCTGCAGCTTGGCCTCTTGCATCTGACGCAGCAGACGGTTGAGTGCGACCTCGATGCTTGCCAGGTCGGCGTCGCCGGTAGTGACGCTCGGCGAGTCGACGCTTGCGCGCTCGATGGCCTGCTCCAGCGTTTCCATTTTGCCGCCGGCGAGTTGCATGCGGCCGAGTTCGTCCACGCGCAGGGCCAGATCGTTGAGCGGCGCCATGGTGCGGCGCACGCGGCGGGCGCCGCCGAGCATGTTGAGCACGCTGATGACCTGCCAACCCACAACGACAAGGTAGAGAGGCCATAGCGTGACGAGGTCCTGCGCGAGGGGGAAAGTCTTGGTGGTACGCGCAAGCTCGACGGTATAGGTGAGCGTTGTCAGGTCCCAGCCGCGCGCGGGCGTCAGCGTCATGCCGCGAACGGTGGCGCTGGGGATCCATCCTGCGGTAAACGCGCCGTTGGGCAGCGTCTGGTTGTATCCATAGACAAGGATCGCCGCCACAATCACTACTAGCAGCAGGTCGAGCCAAACGTAGCTCATCAGGCGGCGCCACATATAGCTCCAGTTGATGGCGCGGGCGATGGAGGTGACGCGCTTGGCCTCGGCGTTACGCGCGGCAGACATAGCCCACCCCGCGCACGGTCTGGATGATGCGGGCGCCGCCGGCGTCCTCGATCTTGGCGCGTAGATGCGCGATGTGCACGTCGACGTTGTTGGTGTCGCCCACGTATTCGTAGCCCAGCGCCTCGTGCGCGATGCGCTCGCGCGTGAGCACGGTTTTGGCATGCGCCATAAGCAGGGCGAGAACGTCGAACTCGCGGGCCGTGAGCGCGATGGGCGAGCCTCCGACCGTGACTTCGCGGCGGTCGGGATCGAGCACAACCGAGCCAACGGTGAGCGTAGCGGGGGAGGGCGAGGCGGAAGCCTGGGCCGAGTCGCTGACCGGGGGTATCGCACCGACGCCGACGCCCGCACCGGCCGCAGTGCCCGTCCCGGCGCCGGCGCCGCCAACGCCCGAAGCCGCCCGCACGGCCTCCGAGCGCTTCAGCGCCACGCGGATCCGGGCGAACAGTTCCTCAATCGCAAATGGCTTGGTCAGGTAATCGTCGGCGCCGGCATCGAGCCCGGCAACCTTGTCCATCACGGCATCGCGCGCGGTGACCATAATCACCGGCACATCCTTGTGCTTGCGGACACGTCGCAGGACCTCCATGCCGTTGAGCTGCGGCAACAGCACATCGAGCAGAATCAGATCGTAGTCGCGCTCCAGCGCCAGGTCCACGGCGGTGCGGCCGTCGGCGGCGTGCTCCACCTGGTAGCCCTCGTGCTCCAGCTCGAGCGTCACAAAGCGGGCGATTTTCTCCTCGTCCTCTACGATCAGGATCCGTGCCATGCGTGCCCCCGTCTGCGATTACTTGTCGTCGTTCAGATTTTGCTTGATGTCGTCCGCGGCATCGGCGGCGTGATTCATAAGGTTGTTGATGCTGCCGGGCACGTCGCCGTCGCTGTCGATGCGGTAGCGCATGCCAAAGAACAGGCCAATCAGCATCAGCCAAATCGTAGCGCCCCAGGCAAACAGGGCGATGATGGGGATCAGGATGGGGATGTTGAGGATGATCGCATCGCGGCGCGTGGCGATAAACTTGGTGTCCAGGCTCAGGCGGAAGAGCTTTTTGAGGTACTCCCACACGCTGTCCATCTTCTTGGAGAAGTCGGTCTTTTCGCTCGACTTCTCGTAGGCTGCCTGCGCGGCGACCATCTCGGCCGAGGGCTCATCGACCGGCACGGACTCGGTGGCGGCGTGCGCCGATGTGGTCTGCGTCTTGCCCTGCGACTCGAGCCAAATGATGGCGTCCAAAACGTTGCCGTCGGCGGCGTCGAGCGCGGCCTTGGCATCGGTGTAGCTCACGTTGCACTTGGTGCGGATGGTTTCAACTTTTTCGAGGTCGTCCATGACCTGTCCTTTCGTTCGATGGGCGCGACGCCGGGCGATTTGCCCGGGCGCGAGCGTTGCGTTCGGCGGTCTGCGTTGCGCGGCGCCGCCCCGCCCTTGGTCGAACTCTATAGTGCAGGTTATAGATTAAGCGATTCTTGAGCCAAGATTAACGTTGGATGAGTTTTTGGGTGGCGGTGGGGAAGGGAGAGGTGTCTTTCTGGATAGCTAGCAGCGAGGTCTAATACTTTCCCGAGAAGTGAACGAGCTAAAACGGACCCCCGAAGCATCGACACTTTAGGAGTGCCGTTTCCTGCGGTTTCGACGCTGAAATCCTGCGATTTTGCCGCCGAAAAATGCGGATGTTTCAGGGGTTCAAAAACAGCCGTTCACTTCTCGGGAAAAGTATTAGACCTCGATAACGGGGGATGTGGTGCCGGTGCAAAACGGCGTCAAAGGTTGGTCGAGCAGGCGGTTTCTCCATTGATGTCCGCACGACATGTGACACTTACCCTGCCGCCCTGCTCTGCCGCGGTGGCATATACCCGAACAGCGACCCTCTAAGGAGTTCGATACCAATGAGCGACAACACCAAGCATCTCGCAAAGAAGTGCGTCAAGGACGCGGGGCCGTGCCTCGCGCTGTGCCTTGCCGGCGCAGCGGTCGCGCTGCTGGCTGTTCTGGGGCCGTTTGATGTGCTCCGAAGTGCCAGTTCTCTGCGCGTTTGCATGGCTCTTGCCGGCGCCATGATGACCGGCGGCGTGCTCGATCTGATTTTTTGGGTGCTTGACCCGTTTGGATGGAAGAACGAGGGGTAGGTCCCAAAGGATGGAAGGGCTGGAACGGTTGGCTTAGTGATCGTGCAGAGTGTGGGCTAGCGACTTACAGGGAAGTGGTGATCCGATGACGGTCTATGTGACGGGCAATATTCACGGCGGCGTCGACATGCAAAAGCTTCGCGACTGGGATCTTGGAGATGGTCTGACGAGTGACGACTATCTCATCATCGCGGGCGACTTTGGCTTTCCGTGGGATTTCTCTGCCGAGGAATGTGCCGACATCGCCTGGCTGGAGTCGCGCCCCTATACCGTGCTGTTCGTCGACGGCAACCACGAGCGCTTCGACCATTGGGCGGAGCGTCCCATGGAGCTGTGGCACGGTGGGCTGACGCAGCGCCTGTCGGATACCTCGCCCATACGGCGTCTGACGCGTGGCGAGGTTTTTGAACTCGACGGCTCAACGATCTTTACCATGGGCGGCGCCACGAGCGTGGATAAGGAATACCGCATTCCCTATTCCAGCTGGTGGCCACAGGAGCTGCCGGACGAGCGCAACTTTGAGGAGGCGCGGGCAAAGCTCGACAGCGTGGACTGGAAGGTCGACTACGTGATCACCCACACCTGCTCCACGCGCATGCTTTCGCCCACGCTTTATCCGGCACCCGGCTGGAATTATCCCGATGTCGATCGACTCACCACGTTTTTCGACGAGCTGGAGGACCGCCTGGACTACAAGCACTGGTACTACGGGCACTTTCACCGTGACGCCAACCCGGCCGAGCGCTATACCGTGCTCTTCGACTGCATAGTTCGCTTGGGCGACGAACTTCAGCCCTGGGATGTTGCGTAGGGGCGGGGTGGCTGGCTACTCGACCGTTACAGTGATGTTTTCCCGATGCGTACGGATAACATCCCAGCTAAAATGCTCGGCCAGCTGCTCGGCAGAGCGCGGCGTGGTGTCCGATGCGATGCCCGTTTGCCCGGCGAGCCAGCCCAGCAGCGCCTTGGGCGTGCCAAAGCGGGCGCGTAGTTCGCCCAGGTCCAGGTCGCGGTCGCGCTTGGAAAGGCGGCGCCCGTCCGGCGACATGAGCAGTGGAATGTGCGCGTAGCGTGGCGTGGGAAGTCCCAGCAGATGCAGCAGGTAGATTTGGCGGGGCGTGGAGCCCAGCAGATCGCATCCGCGCACGACCTCGGTGACGCCCATGGCAGCGTCGTCGACCACCACGGCTAGCTGGTAGGCAAAAACGCCGTCGCTGCGGCGCACCAAAAAGTCACCGCATTCGGTGGCGAGTGCTTCGCATTGGGCTCCGTACGTGCGGTCCACGAATTCGATCACGTCGCTGGCGAGGTCGTCGACGGTGGGCACGCGCAGGCGCGTGGCCGGAGCACGCAGGGCACTGCGGCGGGCGACCTCTTCGGCCGAAAGGCCTCGGCAGGCGCCGCGGTAGATGGGCGTGCCGTCGCTGGCGTGCGGCGCGCTCGCGGCGTGGAGTTCGGCACGCGTGCAAAAACAGGGATAGGTGAGGCCGGCGTCTTGCAGCTGGCGCAGGGCGTCCTCGTACAGATCCAGGCGATCGTGCTGGTAGTAGGGGCCTTCGTCCCACTCGAGCCCCAGCCAGGTCAGATCGTCAATCAGTTGAGCGGCAAGTTCCGGGCGCTTGCAGCGATCGTCCAGGTCCTCGATGCGCAGCACGATGCTGCCGCCCTGGCTGCGGGCCGAAAGCCACGAGCACAGGCAGCTGAACACGTTGCCCAGGTGCATGCGGCCCGAGGGCGACGGGGCGAAACGGCCCACGACGGGCGCGGGGGCGGAGGCGGGTGGCGTCGCTGGCGCGTCCGCGGCGGGCGTTGCTATGTTGCGTGTTTTGATATCCATGCGGACGAGTATAGCGCGGGGCTTGGCAGGGAAGGCGTTGCCGCGCTCACAAGTTGGCGGCGGTGCGCATTGCGCACGGTGGGTTTGCGGCTCAAGGTCTCGATCGCTGCGTACCGACTTAGCCTCACAAACGACAGAAACCCCGGCAGCTCTTCGCAACTGCCGGGGTTTCCGCGGAAAAGGGGGACATGATCCTCGAGCGAACGGCAAAGGGGCAAACCGTTTTCGCTCAACTGCTTTATGCCCCTCGGCTGGCGGCTCAATCAGCGCGTGCCGCACCCACACAAAGCCGCTACACCTGTGACAGAGCTGTGAAGTGGTATCTATTGCTGGCGCAGGCCATGCCAAGGAGTGTCCCAGATTGCCGGCAGATAAGGAACGTCCCCAGGTGCCGGCCGCGGGCGTGACTTTCGTCCCGTTTGATACTCCGCTGGCCTAGATGTTCGTCATGTGCGCCCGTAAACGTGGGACAATGGCGTTACTGGTATCACAGACAAAGGATGTGCCCATGAACGACCCCGTTGCCAAAACCTGTCGGCAGCGCCGCCTGTTTGCGCGATTTGCTTCCGTCTGCGCACTCGTCGCGCTTGCATTGCTGCTACTGCCCGCCGCCGCACACGCCGACGGTTATTCCATGACCCAGACCTATATCAGTGCCACGGTTGAGGCCGATGGATCGCTGACCGTTGTCGAGGGACGCCAGTTTGATTTCGACGACGACATCAACGGCGTGTTTTGGGAGATCAATACGGGCGCCAACCAGCAGGGCGGCACGGCGGGCGTCGATGTGCTGAGTGTCGAGGAAGAGGACACCGCGTTTAACAAAGTCGATAGCGCGAACAAGGGCGACTCTGGCGTCTATACGGTCGAGCAGACCGGTGACGGCGTAAGGATTAAGGTGTTCAGCCCTCACGAGAGCGGCGACAGCGCGACCTATTACGTGAGCTATACCATGACCGGTGCGGTTATGAACTGGGCCGATACCGCCGAGCTCTACTGGAAGTTCGTGGGCGACGGCTGGTCTGCGGATTCCGACGATGTCGAGATGGAAGTGCGCTTCGCAAATGCCGCTGCCGGGACGGCGGCCGTCAAGGGCGATAACTTCCGCGCATGGGGCCACGGCCCGCTGACGGGCGATGTATCGCTCGATGCGGACGAACCCATGGTCACCTATACCATTCCCTGTGTGCATCAGGGCGAATTCGCCGAGGCACGCATCGCTTTCCCCAGCGACTGGGTGCCGCAGCTCGCCGCCTCGAGCGAAGAGCGCATGTCAACGATCCTGAGCGAAGAGAAGGAATGGGCCGACGAAGCTAACGCCCGCCGTGAGCACGCGCGTGCGGTTGCCAGCGCGATTGCCGT
>CABQNA010000038.1 GCA_902465425.1 uncultured Collinsella sp. | reverse complement strand
CCCACATGAAGCCGGGCAGCGTGTTCATCGACATGAGCTCCATCAACCCCGTGGAGCCAATCTCAACATTGTGCACGTCTTCCAAATTGACCAGGTAGCTGCGATGAACGCGAATAAAGCCCTCGGAGTCCAAGCGACGCTCGAGCGAAGAGATCGACTCATTGATCAGGTATGTTCCCTCGGCGCAGATGGCGTTGCAAAAATCGGCGCGCGCCTCAAAGTAGCAGACGTCTGCGGCGGGAATGAACACCTTTTTGCCCCCGCGGTCCACCGTCAGACGCAAAGGTTGGCGCGGAGCATGGATAACACGACGGGCACCCAAGGCTGCCTCGATCTTGTCGAGTGCCTTTGACAGGCGTGCGTCCTCGACCGGCTTGACGACATAGTCGACCGCATCGAGGTTATACGCATCGGCGGCAAATTCGGCAAACGCTGTCACAAACACCACGACCGGCGGCGTCTTTAGGTTCTGCAGCGTCTCGGCAAGCTCAATTCCCGAGCGACCGGGCATGGTAATGTCTAAAAACAGCACGTCGGGCTTGTTCGACAGAATCGACTCCACGGCTTCGGTGACATTGCCCGCCTCGGCAATCTGACCCACACGCGTATCCTTTTCCAACAGATAGCGTAGCTCAGCCCTAATGGGAGGCTCGTCATCAACCACCAAGATGTTCCAGCCTTCGGACATATGTGCTTCCCCTCTTTTTCTCTCAATCCAACCGCGTGCTACGCCGTCAACGGCGCCGGCTCATGCGGCTCGCCGTTCAGCTCGACGATGACCTGCGTTCCCACGCCCTCCTGGGACTTCACGCGCATGCCGGAATCTTCTCCGTAAAAGAAATGGATGCGCTGGAGCACGTTGAAGAGCGCCAAGCCGCAGCCTCGTTTGATGGAGCCGTCGGCGGTAATGCTCTCGGGCTCCTCCAGGCGATGCTGCTCAAACAGATGCGCGCAGACTTCTTCGCTCATACCGATGCCATCGTCCTCGACAATGATCTCCAAACCGTCATCGGTCTCGAAAGCCCTAACATGAATAGAAAGCGGCTCGGTCTCGCGCTGCGCGTGCTTGATGCAGTTTTCGAGCAACGGCTGCAAGATAAACGGCGGCACCATGCAATCGCGCACCTCAAAGTCGATATCGACCGAGACGCGCAGACGGCCGTCGCCATAACGAGCCTGCATAAGATTGATATAGCGAGTGCCCTGTTCCACCTCGTGCTCGAGCGTGGTGAGCGTATCGGAATCAGAAAGCGTCTGACGATAGTAGTTGGAGAAGTCGATCAGCAGCGACCTGGCCTTGTCCGGCTCGGTACGTACGAGTGACACGATGGTGCTGATGGTGTTAAACAGAAAATGAGGATCGACCTGCGATTGCAAGGCGCGCAGCTCCACGCGGGCCGTAAGCTCGTCCTGGCGCTCAAGCTCAAAGCTCGCAAGCTGCGTGGAAATGAGGTCGGCAAAGCCCGAGGCAAGCGCCGTCTGGCGCATATCGATGCTGCTCAGACGGGGATAATACAGCTCGAGCGTGCCCACGCAATGCCCGCGCACGGTAAGCGGTGCGACAATACCGGCGCGCAGGCGCGGAAAGTAGCCACCCGTCTCGGTCGAGGCATCGCGCGAGAACACGCTTTGCTCACCGCTGTTGATCACGTTGAGCGTAGTCCGCAGTACCACCGGGGTGCCCGCGGGGCATTTTGCCGAGTCCTCGCCCCAGCTTGCCAACACCTGCTTGCCGTCGGTAAAGCAGATGGCAGAGGCAATAGTTTCGGACAGGATGATCTTAGAGGCGCCCAGGGCAGCTTCGGGCGTAAGGCCGCGCGACGTGTAGGCGAATATTTTTGAAGCGATGGCGAGCGTGCGGTCGGTTGCGCTCGATGTAAGGTCGTCGGGAACGACAAAGACGTACGAGAAGAAGAAGCACAGCATGACCAAGCCGGCAATGACGACAACGGCCGGAACGGGATTGGGATTATCGGTTAGATCCCAGATGAGCAGTAGGATAAGCAGCGGAACGACAATACCGAGCAAGATGGCTTGAACCACATGCTGAGCGGTACGAAAGACCTTGGTAGAGTTGTAGCTCTTGCCCAGAATCAGCCTATTGAGATCCACCGTCATCTCCTTCTTACTGACGCACCCCATAGCAATAAAGAGGGCCGCAAGCGACCCTCTCCATTGCATTATGCAATCAAATACTGTGTTTTACATCAAGCCATCGATGAACGGTAGCTTAGGCGCTGTACTTGTTTGCCTCGCCGAAGGTGCCGGCCTCGACAATCCAGCCGTCCTTCATGATGACGTCCATGTTGTCGGTGTTGAGCACGTGGATGTCGGCGGCGACGTCACCGTTGACGACCAGCAGGTCGGCGCACTTGCCGGCCTCGATGGAACCGGTCTCGTCCTCGATGTGGCACATCTTGGCACCGTTGAGGGTTGCACAGGTGATGGTCTCGACCGGGGTGAAGCCGATCTTGTCGACGAACTCGTACATCTCCTCGATGGAGCAGGTGCCATACGGGGTGACGAAGGAGAAGGAGTCGGAGCCGATCGTCATGACGACGCCGCGCTTCTTGGCCTCGCGCAGGCAGTCGTAGTTGCGCTGCAGCTCCTTCTCGACCAGGGTGCCCTCGTACTTGTCGTGCAGCTCGGGAACGTAGACGGGCGGATAGGTGGCGTACCAGGTGGGCAGGAAGGCGATCGTCGGGGTGAAGAAGGTGCCCTGCTCGGCCATGAGGTCCATGGTGCGCTCATCGATATCGAAGCCGTGGATCAGCTGCTCGCAGCCAAAGCGAACGGAATCGTAGGCAGCGGCGTGGTTGTTGTAGCAGTGGCTCCACACGGGGATGCCAACCATCTTTGCCTCTTCGACCACGGCCTGAATCTCCTCGGAGCAGTAGTGCTGATCGCGGCCGGAGTCCCAGCGCCAGATGCCGCCACCGGTAGCCCAGATCTTGATGGCATCGGGGTTCTCGCGCAGGCGACGACGGACGGCCTTGCGCAGATCCCAAGGACCGTCGACCTGATCGCCCCAGGGGTGCGATTCCTTGTTGAGCTCCTGGCTGCAGTGGTGGGAGTCGCCGTGGCCGGCAACGCGGCAGAAGCCAAGGCCGGTGGCCAGAACGCGCGGGCCCTTGAAGACGCCCTTGTCGATGCAGTCACGGATCTGGATACCAAAGCGACCGATCTCGCAGACGGTGGTGAGGCCGTGGGTGAGGCAGTCGTAGGCCTGCTTGACGGCGACGGCCTGCTTCTCGAGGAGCGGCTGCATGACCCAGTCGGTGTCATCGTCGGTCAAGTTGCCCGAGAAGTGCAGGTGGGTGTCGATCAGGCCGGGAAGGACGGTCTTGCCGGCGGCGTCGATGACCTCAACGCCCTCGGGAAGGTCCTGCATGGCGCCGGCGTACTCGATCTTGCCGTTGTCGTCGACGAGAACGAGGGAGTTCTCGACCGGCTCGGCGCCGGTACCGTCGATGAGCTTGCCGCCAACGATTGCATACTTAGTGGACATGGTTCCTCCTTATGGATCCATATAGTGGGCGAGGCCGTGTTGGGTTAAGGCCTCACAAAGCTACCCAAGTGGTGCCGGGTTCGGTGCGCGGAAGAGAGGGTCCCGCGCACCTGATCCGCCCCGGCTCGGCGTTACTTTTTGCGGGAATTGGTGAAGGCCATGAGAGCCAGGCCAATAGCCAACCAGCCGATCACGATGCTCCACTCCACCATGTTGAGGGAAGCGGGAGAGAACGGAATCACGAGCAGGCCGATGATGATGGCGCAGGCAGCGATAGCGAGGCCGATGCCAAACTTGCCGCCGGGCACCTCGTAGGGACGAGGCAGATCGGGCTCGGTGAAGCGCATGCGCAGGCAAGCGAGGGCGACCATGCCGCAGGAGAAGATGAAGGCGAGAGCCGACACGTTGGTCAGAGGGATGAGCATGTTCTTGCCCAGGAACGGACCGACGACGGTGATGACGCCCAGAACGACGCAGGCAAGCTTGGGAGCGCCGGACTTGGGGTCGACCTCGGCGAACTGCTCGGGCAGCTGGCCCTTGCGGCCCATGGCGAGCATGATGCGGCTCGTGGCGCCGTAGAAGGAGTTCATCGGGCCCATGGGTCCAAGCGTGGCGATGACGAGCATGGCCAGGTACAGGAGCATGTTGATGCCCTTGAGGCAGGCAAGCGCGGGAACCGGGCTCTTAACAAACTCATGCCAGTCGAGGATGGTGCCGAACGAGTAGATGCAGACCATGTAGAAACCGCCGGCGGCCAGCAGGGCCAGGGAGATGATCTTGCCGAACTTGTTCCAGTTGAGGCCCTCGGCTGCTTCCTCAGCCTGCTGAGGAATGGTGTCGAAGCCGGCGTAGAAGAACGGGGTCAGAACCAGGACCGACACGATGCCGGCAAACAGGCTGGTGCTCTCGGTAGCGGCTTTGCCGCCGCCAGCGCCGGTGACCTGGGAGAACACGGGCATGGCGTTGTCCGGCGAGCCGGTGAACAGCGAGACGCCCATGGCGAGCAGCATGCCGCAGAGCAGAGCCTTGGTCAGGAAGGCCTGGAGCTTGGCGGCCGAGCTGGCGCCGCGGAAGTTGAGGAAGATGACGTAGACTGCAAAGCCGAGCGCGATCAGCGTCGGGAACAGGTAGACGTCGGCCCCCAGGATGGTGTAGAGCTTGACGGCGCGCAGCCACTCAAGGCCGGGCAGGCTGCCGAACATCTCGGACACGAGGGTCGAAATGGCGATGGCCTCCCACGGGCACAGGATACCGTTGCCCAGGGCCAAAAGCCATCCGGTGATGTAGCTCAGCGTACGGCCAAAGCTACGATCGACATACTCAACGATGCCGCCCGAGATGGGGATAGCAGCTGTGAGCTCACCGAAAACAGCTCCGACGGGCACGAGGAAGATTGCACCCAAGAGGAATGCGATCATAGCGGGAACGGGACCGCCGCCCACGACCATCCAGTCGCCGACCTGCAGAACCCAACCGGTACCGATGATGGCACCAAAGCCGATGGTGAAGAAGTTCCAGAGCGAAAGCGTTTTCTTCATGCCGCCGTTATCCTCGACTGCAACCTCTGCGTTCTTGTCCGCCATTGTTCCCCTCCTTTCCTTATTGACGCCCCTTGGCGTCACCCCTTGCGCGGCCTGTTTTGCCGCGCGCTTTTATTTCGTGGCTTTAAGATACGGCCTTGGCATTGCATTGCCGTCCAAGGCTCGACCGAAGGCAGAACTGCAAAACGAGCGGCGCCGTTTTTGGGACGAACGGCGAGAGACGTCATTCGTCTTGGACACTTTCATCTTGTCTGTTTTTGAATACCCGTTGCCGTGACGCTTGGCGCGCGGCGCGGCAACGTTCGTACCATTTGTCAGGCTTTTGGTGCGCATACCCATGTGTCGTGCATCTTTTTATGTAGGATAGACAAGTTACACATGAGGCAAGGTGATTCAAATGGCATACGGATACAATGACGGCGACCAACGGCCACAAAGCGTGCGCCTTGCCGGCCGCACCACGCCAACGCCCAGAAGCACCTCCGACAACGACAACCCGCAGCGCTCCCAAGAGCAGCCCGGGGCTTCTTCGCGGCAACAAAGCCGTACCGTGCAGCAGTCAGACCGCGTGAGCACGAGCACGCGCCAACGCCAGACCGACTCATCGCAGCCGCGCCGCCACGATCGCCGTAAGGCCGACTACTACGTTAAACGTTCCTTTTCGCGACCTCAACGCGATCGCGGCAATTCCGCCCCTCGCTCCGCGTCGCGCACCACAAGCCATGCGCTTCCGGCCCGCCGCCTACGCCTTGCGTTTTGCTCCATTGCCGCCTGCCTCGTCTTTGTGTTTTTGGGATCCTGTATCTCCCACGGATCAGCCGGTCTTGAGCCCACTGCCGAGGACAGGCTGCTTAAAGCTCCCATCGCGCCCGGTTACTCCTTTGCGTTCTCGACCCCACGCTCGCAATGGCAGGCCGGCACCATGCCCCACATCTACCAAATTGACCCCGCATGGTCGGAGCTGCCCTATGCCGGTGGCACTATTCGCGAAAACGCTTGCGGTCCCACTTGCCTCACCATGGTCTATATCTTTAAGACCGGCCACGCCGATAAGACGCCGGTCGATATATGCGCACTGGCCGAAGCCGGCAACTACGCCCCCACTGGTGCCACCGAGTGGTCGTTTATGACAGGCGGTGCGTGGCAGCTGGGGCTCAACGGAACACAGCTCTATAACGATCGCGAATCGATTACCCAAGCACTTCGCTCGGGTGCGCCCGTCATCGCCGCAGTGCGCCCCGGTACGTTTACCAACGTAGGCCACTACATCGTGCTCTACGGCATCGACGATGCCAACCAGATTGGCGTCTACGACCCCAACTCGGCCAGCCGCAGCGCCCGTCGCTGGGGCGTCGTAGAGGTCCTCAACGAAGTCGAAGCCATGTGGGCCTACTACTAGTCGTTTAAGAATGTCCCCAATGACTAGGTGAATAGCAAAAGCCCCGCAGTCGGAGCGGACTGCGGGGCTCATGAAGAGAGGCTAGTTTGTGGGCGCTTTGCCTAGCGCCCACGAGAGAGGCAACAGAGTAGAGGCTACTCGTGAATGCGGGTACCGGAGAGGCCGGCCATGGTCTCGGCGGCCTTGTCCAAGGCGCCGATGATGCAGGTGCGGCCCTTGCGGGAACGTGCGAACTTGATGGCAGCGCGGACCTTGGGCTCCATGGAACCCTTGCCGAACTGGCCCTCGTCGGCCAGGCGCTCGGCCTCGTCGGCGGTGAGGTCCTCGAGCTCCTCCTGGTTGGGCTTGCCAAAGTTGATGGCGACATGCTCAACGGCGGTCAGCAGGAACAGAACGTCGGCGTCGCAGTCCTCGGCCAGCAGCTCGCCGCCCAGGTCCTTGTCGATGACGGCGGGAACGCCCTTGTAGCAGCCCTTGTTCTCGTAGTCGCGGACGACGGGGATGCCGCCGCCACCGCAGGCGATGACGATGAACTCGTGAGGATGGAGTCAGCCTCGACGATCTTCTTGGGATCGGGGGAAGCGACGACGCGACGCCAGCCGCGGCCGGAATCCTCGACGAAGACCTTGGAGGGATCCTCGGCCATGAACTCCTTGGCCTGCTCCTCGGTGTAGAAGGGGCCGATCGGCTTGGTCGGGTTCTTGAACGCGGGATCATCCGGGTCGCACTCGATCTGGGTGACGACGGTTGCGGCGTGCCAGCGCTTATAGCGCTTGTGCATCTCGCGGCCAATGCCCTGCTGCAGGTGATAACCAATGTAGCCCTGGGACATGGCGCCGCACTCGGGCAGCGGCATCTCGGGGGTACCGATGGCATCGTGGGCAGCGGCGAAGGCGTTCTGGATCATGCCGACCTGCGGGCCGTTGCCGTGGGTGATGATGATCTCGTTACCCTGCTCGATGAGACCAAGGAGAGCGTGGGCGGTGTTGCTCACGGCCTCGATCTGCTCGACGGGGTTGTTGCCGAGGGCGTTGCCGCCAAGGGCGACGACAATACGATCGGGCTTGCCAAGAGGCTTAGACATTGCTGGAATCCTTTCTGTAAAAGGCCTACAACCCATTAATAACCCGCGTCCGTGCGATACGCGAGTTTATTAAGGTTTATATTCTCTTTATCGCTCATTTTATTCATTTTGAAAATAGCGGAACGGTGAACGGTCGTTTTTATCCGCTCAGCGTACAGAACCCCAGCTCAGGCATATCTACGCCATTTACGTGCAACTTTATTTAAATGCAGCAAGGATTATGTCGGATTATGCAAACTACATCTCTGCTAAACACAAAACGGACAGCGTAAAATCTTACTCGCACTATACGAGATTCTATGCACTTATAAGTCGAGTATGCACCCCTGCAAAAACAAGGGGCTTTTCATCCAGCAAAAGGAATAAAGAAGGGCTCCGAAAAGGCGGCAACAGCCAAGTCCCCCATCCATCCCCAAAGTGGCGCGAGGTTTCGCGGCAAAGCCGCGAAACAGCGAAGGGGACGGAATTCCCGGCCAACTACGTCCTTCATCCGCCCACACAATCCAAGGACGTAGTCGTAGCAGGATCTGAGGGCTAACCTTCGCGGACACTCCGCAGGACGAAAGAACCCCCACCGCACGTAGTGCGCAGCGGGGGTTCTTTCATGTCCGAGGACGTCCGCGAAGGTTAGCCCTCAGATCCTGCGGTGGGAGACCTAGGCCTCGTTGTACACCGTCTTGAGCTTCAGCAAGTGCTGATAGCGGTCCATAGCGGCCTGCTCATTCTCCTTGAAGAGCTCCTCGGCGCGCTCGGGGAAGGAACGCGTCAGCGAAGCGTAACGGGCCTCGTTCATCAGGAACTCCTGATAACCGCCCGCGGGCTCCTTGGAATCGAGCGAGAACTTCTTGCCGGCAGCAGCCTCGGGGTTGAAGCGGAAGAGGTTCCAGTAACCGCACTCGACAGCCTTCTTCATCTCGGCCTGGCAGTTCTGCATGCCACCCTTCTTGATGGAGTGCATCTCGCAGGGGCTGTAGCCGATGATGAGGGACGGGCCGTCGTAGGCCTCGGCCTCGTGGATGGCCTTGAGGGTCTGAGCCGGGTTGGCGCCCATGGCGACCTGCGCCACGTAGACGTAGCCGTAGCTCATGGCGATCTCGGCCAGGGACTTCTTCTTGGTCACCTTACCGGCAGCGGCGAACTGAGCGACCTGGCCCAGGTTCGAGGCCTTGGAGGCCTGACCGCCGGTGTTGGAGTAGACCTCGGTGTCGAAGACGAAGACGTTGACGTTGTGGCCGGAAGCCAGGACGTGGTCCAGGCCACCGAAGCCGATGTCGTAGGCCCAGCCGTCGCCGCCGAAGATCCAGAAGGACTTCTTGGTGAGGTAAGCCTTGTCGGCGAGGATCGCCTTGGAAGCGTCGCAGCCGCACTTCTCGAGCTCGGCAACGTAGGCAGCAGCAGCGGTCTTGGAGGCCTCGGCGTCGTTGACGGAGTCGATCCAAGCCTGGCCGGCGGCCTTGAGCTCATCGGACGGACCATCGGCAGCGATGATGTCCTGGGTAGCGGCGATCAGCTTCTTCTGGACGGCCTCGTAACCGACGGCCATGCCCAGACCGTGCTCGGCATTGTCCTCGAACAGGGAGTTGTTCCACGCCGGGCCGTGACCGTCCTTGTCCTTGCAGTAAGGAGCGGTGGCAGCGGGGTTGCCCCAAATGGAGGAGCAGCCGGTGGCGTTGGAAATGAACATGCGGTCGCCGGCGACCTGGGTCACCAGACGTGCATAGGCGGTCTCGGCACAGCCGGCGCAGGAGCCCGAGAACTCCAGGTAGGGCTGCTTAAACTGGCTGCCCTTGACGTTGGCCGCGATGAGCTCCTTCTTCTCGGAGACGTTCTCGACCATGTAGTCCCAAACGGGCTGCTGGTCCATCTCCTGCTCGGTGGGAACCATCTCGAGGGCGCCCTTGGGGCAGACCTTGACGCAGTTGGTGCAACCCATGCAGTCGAGCGGGGACACAGCCATAGTGAACTTCATGCCCTTGGCCTTGGGGCCCATGGCGTCGAGCGTGCGGGTAGCCTCGGGCGCGGCGGCAGCCTCGTCCTCGGTCATCGCGAACGGACGGATGGTGGCATGCGGGCACACGTAGGCGCACTGGTTGCACTGGATGCACTTGGTCTCGTCCCAGTGGGGAACGACCACGGCGACGCCGCGCTTCTCGTATGCGGAGGCGCCCAGCTCAAACTGGCCGTCGGCGCAATCGACGAAGGCGGAAACAGGCAGGCTGTCGCCGTCCATGCGATCGATGGGCTCGAGCAGGTTCTTGACCTGCTGGGCGATAGCGGACTTGGTCTCCTCGGAGAGCTCGACGGGAGCGGCATCCTCGGCGGTAGCCCAGTCGGCCGGAACCTCGAACTTACGGAAAGCGGTAGCGCCGGCATCGATGGCCTTGTGGTTGGCGTCGACGATGGCCTGGCCCTTCTTCATGTAGGACTTGGTAGCCGCGTCCTTCATGTACTGCAGGGCGTCCTCGGCGGGCAGGACCTTGGCCAGCGCGAAGAAGGCGGACTGGAGCACCGTGTTGGTGCGCTTGCCCATGCCGACCTTGGCCGCCAGGTCGATAGCGTCGATCAGGTAGACGTTGACGTTGTTGTTCGCGATGTAGCGCTTGGCCACGGCGGGCATGTGCTCGGCGAACTCCTCGTCGCTCCACTGGCAGTTGACCAGGAAGGTGCCGCCCGGCTTGACGTCGCGGACCATCTTGAAGCCCTTAACGATGTAGCTGGGGTTATGGCAGGCGACAAAGTCGGCCTTGGTCACGTAGTACGGCGAACGGATCGGGGAATCACCAAAGCGCAGGTGCGAGACGGTGACGCCGCCGGTCTTCTTGGAGTCGTACTGGAAGTAGGCCTGGACGTACTTGTCGG
>CABQNA010000037.1 GCA_902465425.1 uncultured Collinsella sp. | reverse complement strand
CTTGCACAGGTTTTTCAGCCCGTTGCCCCAGGTGCACCCGGGTAAATGGTACCCATCCGTTGAGACATGGCCTGACTAGGAAGATGATTATGCTGCGGGAAAAAGGACGAGCGGCGCGGCTTGAGAAGCAACCATGGGCGTCCCTATGGCCTGACCAGCCATAAATTGCGACGAGCTCGCGTTACCGCAACATACGAGGTGACTGCTCGGCGAGCAGGGGTTCTGAGCGCCGCGTGGGGCTATCGCGGGGTTCTCCCGGATGAGAAACAGCCGAGGGAAACGGCCCGGCACTTGGAAACCCTCCTGGCGGATAATCATCAACTTCATATCATCGCCCGCACAGGAGTATCCGCCCCTCGGTATGACTGCGGTGGAGGAAGTTTCGCCATCGTCTGTGCTGGACACGAGGTCGTCTTCCTCCAATCCGATCAGGCTGACCGAGCAATCAGCACCTGGATCGACATTCCCCTGCACATGAACCCGCTTATGCGCGCAAACGAGGGCTACAAGGGCATGACCGCGCAGGAAGCGCTTGGGGTAGCGAACGGGGCTGAGCATCGCCCTGCGCCGGCCTTGGCATCAGGCCCTCGCACTGGGCGGTAATCCGAGGATCGGGAGTAAGGATTTGCCCAGCATCGATAATGCTCAGCTATACCCTTATTCTGTCTCCCTGCTCTTGCGGTATTCCGCGAGCCTGTCGTTCAATTCGCGGGTCTCGCGGCTCAGCTTGGCGTTGAAAGCAAGAGTGAGGACCACCAGGATAGCGAGATAGACAACCGTGAAGGTAACCCACGCCCCGGGGTTGTCCGCGGAAACCCAAGCAAAGACAAACGCCAATGCACAGAGGGCTGCGTAGAGGCAAACGCTGAACAGCACCAGGCGCGCGGGATACGCCATCCGTCTGATCACCGCGGGCGTGAAGAACACGAACTGCAGCGCGGGGACGGTGACGCACGCGGCGAGAATCGACCAGCAATAGTTAATGCCCTGCTTGGCGGTGTCATCAGCGAAACAAGTCCCTAATGCCAAGAAGGCTATCATGGCGACAGTGAAGCCGATACAGGTGCTTTTCACGAGTTGTCCGAGGTTTTCCACGGGCGTCTTTTTATCGGTATCGATAATGTCCCTGTTAATCATTTCAGTCTTCCTTCCTTCGTTTCGACTGCTTCAGACCGAGCTTCGATTTGACGTCGGGCGCATACTGGCGCGAGATAACGACCTGCTCACCGTTTTCCAGGGTGGCGATGATCCTGCCGTTGACGTCGGGCTTGAGGGCGGTGATCGCGCGGAAGTTGACGATGCAACCTTTCGCGATGCGCAGGAAGTCGCAGTCCGCCAGGCGCTCCTCCATTTCGTAAAGGCGCAGGCCCGTCTCGAGAACCGTGTCGGCCGTATAAATGAACGTGTGCTTGTCGACCGACTCGATGAACAGGACGTCTTCTGCGCTCAGCACGCGCGTGCAGCCGTCGGCCGTGCCCGTCACCTTCCTGTCAAGCATGCGCAGCCGAGCCGCTATATCAAGCACGCGGCGATCGACCCTTACGCAGACGATCGTGACTTCTATATCTTGAGCTGCTTCTCGCTCTTCGATTGTGATCTTCATGCGTCCTCCTTTCGGACTGCTCTCATGCTAGCTGACGAAGATAGCTGAACCTTCGGCGTTTAACCAAGCTGCGCTGTCGAGGAACCAAGATGCAGGCTGGGCGAGCTGAACAGCAAGAGAGACCGTAGTCACGCATCCTCGGATCGAGCCCGAAATAGCAATCCTTGCCGCTCATGAACACCGGCACGCGAAACGCTATGCTCAAGAGCACTTAGCTCGAAACCCCTCGCATGCAGCTATCGAATCCGGGATGCTGTCCGTTTGGCCGTGCACGACGACGAGCGTACAATAGGTGAATACCAACAAGAACCTGCCTTCCATGCCAACTCCGCCACCTGACGTGATGGACGATCCGATTGCTCTTCTGGATTGGCTTGAGAAGAACGCTGACGGAATTACTGAGCAGGACTCCGAGGGCACTGCATTTCTTCACGCTGTTGCTATTGGCAAACTCCGCCCCCAGTTGGAAGCCATCTTAGGCATATCAGCCTTGGAGACGATGCTGTGACTCATATTAGCCAGTCTTCGCTCGACGGAGTCGGCGTTTACGCTAGCGCCGAGTTCGGGAGCGCATTGAGGCCATTCGCATTTCCCCATGCATTTGAAAGCGTAACCGTTGAACTCTTGGGTGAATAAGCCGCCTGCGACGATTCTTTCGGTCATCGCTCTTGCACATCCCTTCTGATCTGCGGGAACGTAAGACGATAAAGCCACTGGCCACGATTCACTTCGCTAAGCAAGCGCCAAAGAGGGAAAACAACCGTTTTGGCATCCCTTTTGAGCGGTTCCGGACCTCAAAACCTTGCCGCTTTTGTCCCCGGGACAAAAATGAAACTGTGGGCTTGCGGTTTCGAAATAGTTTGCGAATTTGTCCCAGGGTTTGTCCCAAACGCCTACGCGAGGACACGCGGAGGGATTCGGCGGCAAGGTGGACAAATCGACAATCAAACTAGACCCAATTGGAATGTCGCCACGGCAAATGGACTTGAAAGAGTTGGAATAGAACGTACGTTCTGTATAACGTTATAGCACCAGGTGGCAGGCGTAGTTTCAATCGAAGCTACGCCTGCTGCTATATATGGGTCGATGGCGGTATCAATGACCGCGATGCTTCTGTTTGCGCTTCAGCTTTCGCTGCTCGAAGCGCGCCTCCGCCTCATCCGCGCGACGTTGGCTTCTTACGTGAGCCGATTCCCGCTTCATCGTCTCCCGCTGATTCGCGAGCGCCTGCTGCGCCTTGGTGCTCATCGCCGGCTGCCTGAGGGTTTTCGCCGCCTCGCGAGCGCGCCGCTTGGGGTTCTTCGCGGGCTTGCTCGCCTCGGTCGAATCGTGACCGAAGAACGAGAGCTTCGCCCATTTGTTGACAACGAATCGCAGGATCTCCTCATCGGACGGCTCCGCGCCGAAGACGATGCGGGCGACGCCGTATCTGCCGCCCTCGACGTGCTCCGCCAGCCCGACCCAGAATTGGCCGTCATGATATACGGTCAGGGTGGACGACACGCTGATCTGCATGGCTGGTTCCTCCTTTATGTAGATGACCATGCAGAGAAGGGACAACCAAGGAGGCAGGTTACTGATGCGGACTCCCGCACGCCCACGACTACCCGACGGGGACTGTGTTTTTATCTCTGGTGCCCGCATTGTAGCACGCGCGGATTTACGATGTTGATTGCTGGCGCCTAGACGGAGATGAAGGCGGTTCGATCTAGGTCAAGCCGGTCGCTCGTTCATGAAGCGGCCGATGGCTGCGTTCATGAACGAGCGACTGATTCCCTGAAGATAAAAGGCGCCCATGAGGACACCTACAGGCTATCTTCGAACTACTTGATTTGGAGCAGACGGAGGAAAAAAATAGGGCAGAATCGCTTTCACGATCCTGCCCCGCAAACCCGAGGGTTTCTAACTGGCTCCATTATTCCGGGCTTCTCAGTTCTGTCATTGACCCGGGTATCACCCGTCTCCTATAGCGAGTGAATATGAAAATAGGGCAGAGTCGCTTGCGCAAGTCCGCCCCTAAAACCGTGAAGGTTTTGCTATCTGCAGGCTATTCTACCAACCCGAGCGATTCTGTCAACCTGCGAAGGAACTCGAGCGCGGAGCGAGCTGCGGCGTCGGGCCCCTTGTCGGGCAGCGCCTCGGTTTCGCCGTCGGCCCTGGCGAACATCTCGGCGAGCTCGGATGCGGCGCGCGAGCGCGAGGAGCCCTCGGGTACCAAGCCGGAGTGCGCCACGAGCACGGTCGCGACCTCCTGCATGGCCGTATTCCCCATCCACTTCCTCCTGGTCGCCTTGGGAATCCCCACGGCGGCGACCCTTCGGGAGACGCCGCTGGACGCCGAGCCCCGGGCGGCGCCCCTCTCGGCGAAGCAGTTGATCAGGCACGAGCCGTGCGCGGCGCAGTTGCGGACGGACTTCACGCGCTTGAGGTCGTAGTGGGAGGCCTCGAGGCGCCTGTCGCCCCATCGCTTGGCGCAGAAGCGCACGAAGTCGATGAGGGTGCCGAACGAGGTGAGCTCAAGGAAGGCCCAGGCAGGCATGTCGCCGGAGTACTTCGCGTAGAGGCTCGAGCTGTAGGGGCTGCGGCCGCTCATCTTGAGCTCGCGCAGGCGGTACTCCCTGTTTGCAGTGGTAAGCGATGCCATGTAGTCGGCCACGATGGCGTAGCCGTCCTCTCCACGGTCCTCCATCTCGCGAAGCAGTGTCACCTTCTGGAAATGCTCGATGTCGAGCGTCATGCCGAGCAGGGCGTGGCGCAGCTCCTGGTCGAGCGCCGCGAGCAGGCGCAACTGGCCGAAGTCGAGGTCTACGTAGCGGCCGTCGCGCGGGCCTCCCTCGTATTTCGAGAAGAGTTTGCGGTAGGATGCGAGCTTGAAGAAGTTGCACTTGTCGCGCAGGTAGTCCGCGGCCTCTTCCTCGGAACACAGCTCGAAGGCTACGCCCTTCTGCTTGAGGTGCTCTATCTGCTGCTCGATCGTGAGGATCGGCTTCCTATCGTGGGGTTCGGCCATGCTCGGTCTCCTGTCATTGATTTGAGAATCCTATTCTACCAGCATGTTTGCCCTGAATCCTGAAGGCCCATTCGCCAACTCATAAGCAAGCCACCTGAGACTACTCACTTTGTTCACGAATGGCGAAGACCTGCGACCTGGGGTTTTGCAAATGGCGCGCAAGCCACCCGCATTAATTCACTTGCGATTGCAGCTGGCGGCTTGCAGGCAAAAGGGCGGTTGAGTTTCAAAACGGGCGTTTTTGGCGCCATCGAGTCTCCAAAGGCGACCCGCCGCGCACTTTGGGACAAAAACAAAAACTCAAAGCCCTGAGTTTGAAAAAAGTTTTTGAGGTTGTCCCAGCTTTTGTCCCCGAAGCCGACGAAACGCGACATCGCGTCATTCGGCGGCACGCGTTCCGTGTCGATGCCGAAAACTGGGTGTAACTGGAATGACGGGACGGCAGAACCGACGCCATCGAGTGGGAATAGAACAGACGTTCGATTCTATGCTATAGTGTTTGCCAATGGGCGCGGCATCTTCCGAATCCGCGCCCATTGCTATACGGGCCTTACGATGACGAGCTGACGATCATAGGCGCCATGCGTGCATTTGCGGCGGAACGGGGATATGCGCCCGACTTCTCCGAATCCCGCCTCTGTCACGAGATTTACCTCTCCGACCCGCGCAAGTACGCGCCGGAGAAGCTCAAGACCGTGATTCGCCATCCCATCAAGCCGATTTAGCGAAACGAGCGCCGCCGTGCGGTCCGGCTTTTGGGGTTTATCAATTGGTAGTCCGCGTCGATCGAGCAAGCTGCCCTGCCTCCCGGCAGGTGCGTAATCCCCTTGGTCGATCCGTCTCGAGGTGCGTTCTTTGCTCATCTTGTGGCGTGGAGTTACGATACTCCTAAAAGTGTAACCAGATTCGAGTTTTAGGAGCAGCTTTTGAAGGGTAGCAGACTCAGGAACCGCGATAGATACCTCGAGGAGGCGATGCTCTTCCGTGACACCGACCTCATCAAGGTGATCACGGGCGTGCGCAGGTGCGGCAAGTCGAGCCTTCTCGATCTAATTAGGATGACCATCGAGTCTGAAGGAGTCGCTGGCCGCGGCTTTGTGAGCGTCAACCTGGAAAGCAAGGGTACGGGCATCAAGACGGAGGACCAGCTTTATGATTACGTTCGCGGGCGCCTGTCGGACAAGGGTCGCACCTACGTTTTCATAGACGAGCCCCAGAGAATCGATGGCTGGCAGGATGCGGTCAACGCAATGAGGGTCGACTTCGATTGCGACATCTACCTCACGGGCTCGAATGCGTATCTTCTCTCGAGCGAGCTGGCCACCTATCTCTCCGGGCGCTACGTAGAGGTAAAGATGCTGCCCCTGTCCTTCTCCGAGTTCGCCGACTTCTGCGGAATCGAGTTCGTATCGGGAACTTCGGTGGCTCTCACTCCCGAGGGGGATCCCGTTCTCTTCGACGACATGCTTACTCGTTACCTTGAGTACGGGGGCATGCCAGCCATCGCATCCCTCTCGACGACCCAGGCGCAGCACTCGGCGTACATGTCCGGCGTCTACGAAGCCATCGCCGTGCGTGATATTGTCAACCGTGAGCGCGGGAAGGGCAAAAGTGCGGTGACTGACCCTTCCCTGCTGCGCCATGTGGCCGAATTCCTGGCGGACAACATCGGCAACGAGTGCTCGTCGAGTCGAATCGCCGGCGCGTTAACTTCTGCGGGGCCGAAGACCACGAACAAGACCGTTTCCTCGTATGTGGGTGCGCTTGAGGAGGCCTTCCTGTTCTATCGTGCCACGCGTTACGATTTGCACGGCAAGGCGCTCCTCAAGACGAACCCAAAGGAGTACATCGTCGACACCGGCTTCCGGACCTGGATGGCCGGCTATAGGGTCACGGATACTGGCCGCCTGTTCGAGAACGCCGTGTATCTCCAGCTGCTCTACGAAGGATGGAGCGTGCATGTGGGCAAGCTCTATGGCAAGGAAGTCGACTTCGTCGCGACGAAGGACGGGCGCGTGCTCTACGTGCAGGCGACTGACGAGATGTTCGCAAGCGAGACCAGGGAGCGAGAGATCGCCCCTCTGAAGTCGATACGAGACAACCACGAGAAGATCGTGGTCGTGAGGCAGGGTTCCTACGACACGGATATCGACGGCATCCGCATCGTGAGCGCGAGGGACTTTTTCCTCTAGGGCCATGCGATTCATCGCGAGGCAGTTAGGTCAAGTGAGAAACATGCCTGACATCGGTTTGCTGACGATCTAAAACAGTAAGGAGAAGCTTGGACAATCGCAAAATCGAGCAGAACGCGGTCAATGCTGTCAAGCAGGCTTTCGGCGATGTCGCTTGCGTCTATGCGTATATAGATGAGAACGACAAGACCGAATGCACCGACGGGCACCTGCAAGTCTACTCGTCTTCTTCCTTCACGATTGAGACCGTTGAAGGCCAGTTGCCGCTTCAGGTCAAGGGGACCACTTCGAAAAGAAAATCGGACCGACCTAAGCGGCAAGTTCGAGTTTCAGACCTCAAGCACTATCTCAACATTGCTGGAGGCTGCATCTATTTTTACGTCTACTGTGGGAGCGAGGCTCGTTCAGCGGAGGTTTTCTACAGACTTTTGCTTCCCTATGACCTAAAGAAGATTCTGGCCGATATTCCGGAGCAACAAGAGCGCATCTCTTTGCGTTTCGACCGGCTTCCATCAGACGCGGCGGAATTGACGCGGCTTGTCAGAAGGGCGGTCAAGGACAGAACAAAGCAGCGAGCAGTCGCTGGCATCGCCCCCAAGACAATCGAGGAATTTAAGGACGCCGGCCTTTGCTTTGATGAGTGCGAGTTTGGAATCGAGCTGCTCGAGGGCGAGTCGCCCGCAAGCTTGGCTCCATACAGGAACGGGCTGTATATCTACGGGAAGAGCCCCTGGGGAGAGCTGTATCCCTTGAATAAGCTTGAAAACATAGTTGGCGTCGCGATTGGGTCTCGGCATGACGTCAGTTCTGGTGATGTTTCCCTAAATGCGGTGGTCATGGCCGGAGAAAATGAGAATGGCGAGCACGTTTTCTTCAGGGGTTTCGACATATGCCTCTCCACCAACACAATCACCCTCAGCGAGACCGGAACTCTTGTCGAGCGCATGGAAGAGTTGGCCCTCATGCGCGCATTGATGCAAACCGGTACGCTTTCCATAGACGGAAGCGGCTTTGCTCGCGGGTGCAAGTTGAGCGGAGGCGACTTCGACGCCCTTGAGAGTCGATTGCAGTCGCTGGAGATTATCAAGCGGGTTGTCGACGCTCTTCATTACAAGCCAGAGCTCGACATCAGTGCGTTGACCACTCAGGATTTAAGAAACATCGAGACAATTTACAAGGGATTGGTTGAGAACGCACCCCTCCACTACAAGGATCGGCAAAACGGATTCGGATATATCAATCTGGGGAACCATCCGATTAAGCTCGTGTTTTACCAAGTATCTGAAGATATGTACCGAATGGTCGATGGGCTTCGACTGGATGACCTGACGGTCTCGGTGTTCTTCCGGGGCGAGGGGGATGCCCCCGTAGTCGTCGCGCCTCTGTTCGTCCAAACGATGCAGGACTATATGAGGCTTGCCAATATCGATGCCGAGGTGTTTGCCGCTACGTTGAAGCAGTATCCAGTCACCGAAGTTAGCTCTGCCTACGTCAACGACAAGATGCTTGAAATGCTATCAGCCTACGATCAAGATGCGTGCTGTAAGGAAGAGTTGCTGAAATGCTGCGAGATGACCGTAGACGCCCTGGAAGCTTTTGCGGATCGAGAGGCAACCCTGATAAATCGATATCAAATTGCCGCTCGAAAGCGAGATCTTACTAGCGAGGAGAAATCTGAGTTAATGGCAATCCAGCTGAATTCAGATAGTGCGCTGTCGAAAGCATGCGCAGCAGCCTTGCGCGGAGACTCGGACATGGCCTCTGCGCTCAGAGCGTCACTTGACGAAGAGGCACGAACGACGCTCGGCTCATGGCCGATCGGCCGTTTCTTCGCATAAGACCGCATAGACTTTTTGAGGCATCGAAATGAAGCTACTCGTCGAATCGATTAGAAATGCGGTTGAGAAAGACTGCCTTATCCCAGCCCTTATGTCTTCCCTTACCATTCCCGACGCCATGGGGCAGCTTCTTTATCCCAATCTCGTCCTTCATAACGGGAAGAGAGCGGCGGGGCGGCAGTATGTGAAGTGGTTTGATGACTGGGCGGCAAACGACTTCCTGTTTTCGGGAGACCCCTCGAACGAAGGTGAAACGATTCCAGGTCAAATCTTTAATGGGAAGATGTGCTGGAAGCTCCGGTGCTCCCTGTTGCATTCAGGCGACTACGATGTGTCGGTCGATGCTCCCGAGAAAGACGAGAGCTTCGACTACGACTACAAGTTCGAGCTTGTCCTCCACGGGTGCAACGCCCTCTGCTCTTCCTGGCCGTCGCCCAAGAGCGGGATGCGTGCGACTAAGAGCGTGACGTTCCGCGTTGATGCGGCGTCGCTCGCGAGCTCGCTGTGCAACGCCGCGGAGGCCTGTCTTAAAGAAACGGGCGAAACGGTCAGTTACCCCAATCTGGAGTTATTCGACGTGGCTGCATGGGCGGATAGATTCAATACTCGCTGAGCCATCTCGTCAAACTCCTTGTGTGCTAAACGTTGGTGTTGGCGCCCCGGAAAAGGGGTGTGGCCAGCGCCTAGAATCTTCAGCTACCACGCTGAGACGATAGGAGATGACCACATGGACACTATGGCGCACGAGGCGCCCACGACGCCGTTGCTTGCGTTTCGCTATCGCTGCTCGAAGCGTGTCGCTTGGGGCCCTGGCCGGAGGAGAGACGACCGCTCCCTGCGAGACTGCGGAACCACCTATATCCGCTTGCTGCGGGCTTGCTTGAACCAGTTCCTCTTGAAAGAATCTATACCTCCGAAGAACTTGTTGTACGTCTCACCGTTCTCCTTGGCCTTGTACTTGACCAAGGCAAGTTCGATGGTGCAGAGGTAATCCGCCACTTGCTCGAGGCGGTCATCGAGGTCTTGCGGCGTCGGACGACCCCTTTTGAGAGGACCTTGCCCACCGAGCCGTCTCGCCCACGGAACAGAAGGAGCGCATCCTCGCGACCTTCGGCGACCTGTGCTGCGAGATGGAGGGCTGCACCATCGCGCAGGGCCCTTTCCAAAGCGAAGTGTCGAGCCGAAGTGTTGAGCGTCGGCCCTGAATGTTCAATGGCCGTTGTTTTCTGCCCCTCAAGTGGTGAACTTCTCCTCGGGGCTGTTGATTCCCCCACGCGCCCCCTTCCGTTCTCCGTGTTCCCCTTATACTCCTTGTACAAGGAGGTAAGAAGTCATGGACAAGACCGCACAGGACAGCTTGGCAAAGAAGCCCGTCGACATGAGGGACAGGATTCTCGAGCATCTCGAGGCCCTCACCTCTGTCGTCTCGCTCGACGACCTTGTCCGTCTGTCCACCTCCGACATCGCCGAGACGCTCATCATCTCCAGGAGTCTGGCGAGCCAGTACCTCAACGACCTTGTTCGCGCCGGCCTTGTGGTTAAGGTGGCGGGCAGGCCTGTCCGTTATTTTCATCGCCGCGCGTTCCAGAAGCGTTTTCAGGTAAAGCTCTCTGCAAGCGAGTACGCCTCGCTCGCCGACCTCATCCAGGCGACGGGAATCGCCGATCACCGCGACTTCGCGCGTGCCGTGGGCTTCGACCTGAGCCTCAGCTCCGTTGTCGAGCAGTGCAAGGCTGCGGTTCAGTACCCTCCGTTTGGCCTACCCATCCTCTTGAGCGGCGGCGTGGGTGTCGGTAAGTCTTTCCTTTCTCGCCTTGTGTACGAGTACGGCAAGAACCAGGGCTTGCTGTCCCGCGACTCCTCCTATGTGCGCATCGACTGCGCCGGGGTCCCGGACGCCGCCTCG
>CABQNA010000036.1 GCA_902465425.1 uncultured Collinsella sp. | reverse complement strand
TCACCACTCACATTGACCTCAATGAGCACACGCTGGGGGCCGGCGAGCTCGCCTGCCTCAATCTTGCGGACAGCACGGCTCGAGATCGCCTGCGCCAGATGCAGCGAACCCACCGAGTGGATCAGCTCGGCTGAGCCCAGCACCGCATTAATCTTATTGGTCTGCAGGTTGCCGATCATATCGAAGCGCACCTCGGGCAGCTCCGGATGCTCCGCCAGACCTGTGAGCTTGCGAACCAGCTCCTGCGGGCGGTTCTCGGCAAAATGGCGATACCCCGCCTGGATGGCGGCAACGGTCTCATCGACACCAACGGTCTTGGACACGGCAATGAGGCGCGCGGCGTCATGGGGACGGCCCGCGCGATCGAGCGCCGCATAAAAACGTTCCAGAATCTGCTCGCGGCGAGCGCGCATCAAGTCCAAATAGTTATCCATTGCCAATCGCCTCCGCTGACAGCCAAACAAGTAGTCCCATGCTAACGCAAGAGCGCGGCCCCGCATGTGCAAGGCCGCGCTCACTTAGGTATTTACAATCTTTCGACGAACGGGATTACTTACTCCTCGTCGTCCTCGCCATCGTCCTCATCCTCAAGATGATCGAGCAGATAGCGAAGACCCTCGCTGACCTCGTTAACGGGCACCTTGGCAACGTAGCGAGCGTCGACGGCGGGCCTCATGATAACGCCCTCGCCCGAAGGCACGCGCACGCTCTCGAGCTCATCCTCATCAGTGCGGGCGATATCGCCGGCATTCATACGCTGACCAGTCAACAGGAAAGTCAGACGGCAGGCGGCATCGATGGAAATCGAGGCGATGCGATCGAGGTAGCGCGAAACCATAATGGCGCGGCGCAGGTCGTCATAGTTGCTGTCGTCGTCCATAAAGTCGCCCGTATCCATACGGTTAAAGGTGCGGAAGAACTTCTCGTAGGCGGCGTGCACTGGCTCGTCCTCGACGGCCAAGTTGCAGATGATGGACATGTCATTGGTGACGAGCGCGGAAAGCGAAGAGCCCAGCACCTGGTAGACGGCCTCAGCCTCGGCCTCGACCGTGCCGACAAGCTCCTTGGGCAGCGAGATATCGGCCTTGACCATGTGACGCGTAGCGCGGCAGATCTGGCGAACCTTATCGGTCATGCGCTGCAGGTTAAAGTCGACGTAGATAATCGTCTGCAGCAAGCGGAAGTCGGAGGCGACCGGCGACTGCGTGGCGATCAGGTTGTAGCAGACGGCCTCCAGGTTGGCGCAGCGCGCGTCAATCGAAAGCGTGCGCTTCTTGGTCTTGGTGGCGAGCTTGCGGTCGTCGGTAACATAGGCCCTCACGGCATCGTGGAGGGCCAGATCGACGGCCTCGTAGATGCTCAGCATCTCGTGGCGGGCCTCGATGAGCTGACGGGAAAACAGTTTGCGCATGGTTCACTCCAATCAGTTGGGTGCGGTCATGCCGCCCGCACAGTGAATACGCACCGGACCAGGTCCGATCGGCTTGGGACTAGTCGCACCGATCAGCCAAAGCGGCCGGTGATATAGTCTTCCGTCCGCGAGTCCACCGGACTGGTGAAGATCGCGTCGGTTTGACCATACTCGATGAGTGTGGCGGGCTCGCCGGCAACTTCCTGCAAGAAGAATGCGGTGTAGTCGCTAATACGAGCTGCCTGCTGCATTGAATGCGTGACGATGATGATCGTCATCTCGGGCGCCAGCTCGGCCATCAGATCCTCGACCTTAGAGACGGACGTGGGGTCGATGGCGGAGCAGGGCTCGTCCATCAGAAGGACATCGGGTTGCACCGCAAGCACGCGCGCGATGCACAGACGCTGCTGCTGACCGCCCGAGAGCGCCAAACCATCCTTGTTGAGCTGATTGGATACCTCTTTCCAGAGGTTGGCGCGCTTGAGCGATTCTTCCACGATGTCATCGAGGTCGCTTTTGCTAGCCACGCCCTGCAGACGAGGGCCAAAGGCGACATTCTCGTAGATGGATTTAGGAAACGGGTTGGGCTGTTGAAAGATCATGCCCACGCGACGGCGGAGGTCGACCGGGTCGACACCCTCGGCATAGATATCGTTGCCGTCAAGCGTCATGGTGCCCTCGACGCGCGTGCCCTCGATAAGGTCATTCATACGGTTGATGCAGCGCAAAAACGTCGATTTGCCGCAGCCCGAAGGGCCGATAAACGAGGTGATGGCGTTTTTGGCGATGTTGAGGTCGAGCCCCGTCAGCGCATGAAAGTCACCGTACCAAAAGTTGAAATCCTTGGCCGTAATGGCCGCTTGCTCCAACGTGGGAGCGGACTGATAAACGGACATGGGACTCCTTAACTAGCGACGCTTGCGCGACAGGAAGCGCGCAAACAGGTTGAAGGCCAAAATGATCACCATCAGCAAGAGCGCGGTGCCGTAGGCTGCGTTCATGTTGATGCCGTCGTTGGCAAGCAGGTACAGATGGACCGTCATGGGGCGGCCGGAATCGAGCGGCGAAATAGGTAGATTGATGGCTTGGCCCATGGTGTAGAGCACCACCGCGGTCTCGCCAATGGCACGGCCGATGGCGAGGACGATGCCCGTGGCAATACGGCCAAAGGCAGAAGGAAGCACGATCTTGGAGACAACCTGCCACTTGGTGGCGCCCAGGCCGTACGCGCCCCAACGGATATAGCGCGGAACGGCGCGAATGGCCTCTTCGGTGGTGCGCATGACGATGGGAAGCATCAAGAGCGCGAGCGCCAGAGCGGCCGAGACCATCGAAAGGCCCAGGCCCATGGCCTCGACAAACAAGGCGTAGCCAAACAAGCCCATAACGATGGAGGGCACCGAGGCCAAAGCGTCAGCAGCGTAGCGAATGAGCTCGACGATCTTGCCCTGCTTGGCGTACTCGGCCAGATAGACGGCTGCCAGCACAGCGATCGGCGTGCAGATAAGCATGGCGAGCGCCGTCACATAGACGGTCGAGACGATCGTGGGCCAAATACCGCCCTCGGCGTTGACGCCCTGGGGCCAACCGAAGATAAAGTCGAGCGAGATGTGTGGCAGGCCGTTGATGACCACGTAGGCGATGATAGCGACCAGCACCAGCGTGGTGATGTATGCCGCGGCACGGAACACGCCAAGCATGATCTTGTTGGACAGGTCTTTGTTGATGCGGCCCTTCTTGCCGTGGGAAAGGGCACGCTTGATGCGCTCGCGCGACGAGGTCGTATCGACCGTCGCGTCAACGGAATCGGACATAGCCTACCCCCTCTTCTTCTTGGAAATCAGACGGACGATGCCCACCAGCGTAGCGGAGATGACAAACAGGACCACGCCCATGCCGAACAGCGCCGAGCGGTGCAGACCCGAGGAATAGCTCATGTCGAGCGCAATCTGGCTCGTGAGCGTCGAGATGGGGCTCGCGATGCTGTCGGGAATAACCGGAGCGTTACCCACGACCATGAGCACGGCCATGGTCTCACCGATGGCACGGCCCATACCCAGCACGATGGCATCAACGATACCCAGTTTGGCGGCAGGTAGCACGACCTTATAGATGGTCTGCCACTTGGTGGCGCCCATGGCATACGATGCCTCGCGAATACCCATGGGAATGGAATTGAGGGCATCGATGGTGAGCGTGGTGATGGTAGGGACGATCATGATGGCAAGCACGAACCACGCCGTCAGCGCACCAAAACCAAGGCCGCCGGTCAGTTGTGCGATAAACGGGCGGATGATGATCATGCCAAAGAAGCCGTAGATGATGGAGGGTATGCCCGCCAGCAGGTCAACGGCGGGGCTGATGAGCTTGCACACGCGCTTGCTGGCAATCTCGACCAGGTAAACGGCCGTACCCACGCCCAGCGGCACGCCCATGGCGAGCGCACCGACGGTCACCAGACCCGAGCCGGCAAGCAGCGACAAGATGCCGTAGTGGCCCTCGGAAGGCGCCCACGTAAAGCTAAAGAAGTCCGCCAGACCGATGTCAGTAAAGACGGGCAGCGCCGAGTACGTGGTAAAGACAAAAATCAGGATGACGGTAACGACCGCCAAGAACGCGCAGGCAAAGAAGATCCACTGCAGCGCCTTCTCCTTGATATAGGTACTGTGCGATACGAGCGCCAGCTCGCGCTTCTTGGGCGTCTGAACATTCTGCTCAGTCTGGGAGTTTTCCTGTGCTTCCATGCTACTCACTCCCCTTCTCGTCGTTGGTGACGGGAATAAAGCCCGCCTCGCGAATCTGCTTGTCCATCTTTTCGGACGTCACATAGTCGATGTAATCCTGCGCCTGCTGCGAAGGCGCACCCTTCACAAAGAAGTAAAGGTCGCGTGAGATGGGATAGCCGCCGCTCGCGACCGTCTTCTCGGACGCCTCAACATGATTGACCGAGACGGCCTTGACCGAGGTCTTGGCGTTGAGGCTATCGACGAAGCCCAGCGAAATGTAGCCAATGGCACCGCGCGAACGAGATACCACGTCGCGCACCTGGCCCGTGCCCGAAAGAACGGCCGAGCGGCGATCGAACGGGGTGCCGTCCATCACGATGGTGCGGAAGGCCTCACGCGTGCCGGACGCCTCATCTCGATTGATGACCTGGATCCTCAGGTCCTCGCCACCGACTTCTTTCCAGTTGGTGATCTTGCCGGCGTAAATATCGCGGAGCTGCTCGGTCGAGAGGTTATCGACCGGGTTATCGTCGTTCACGATGACCGCGATACCGTCGTGGGCAATGACGATGGGAGTCAGGCCCAGATCCAGTTCGTCGGCATTGAGTCCACGGGAGGAGCTGGCGATATCGGCTGTGCCGGCGCTGACGGCCTCGATGCCAGCGGAAGAACCCAAACCGGAAACGAGCACGTCGATGCCGGTCTCCTCCTTAAAGCCCTCGGCCGCAATCTCGGCGATAGGAAGGCAGGTCGTGGAGCCGGCGACGGTAATGGAAGAGGTAGAAGATCCCGAAGAACAGGCGCACAGCGTAAGCGTAAGCACAGCGGCGCTCAGGACCGATACGATCTTTCTCATAGCATCACGCCGATCGCAGCATGGCGCCCACAGGTGCCGTCCTCGTTACGGTAGGAATAAAAGCGGTCGTTCTGACGCACAGTCGAAAGCTGGGTATCCACGATATTATCCGCGTCGACACCGACATCTACCAGCGCCTCGCGAATGGCAGCGGAAAGATCGAGCATGCGAGAGGCACTCGCATCGATGCAAGAGAACTCGGCGGCAAAGCGATCCATGAGTTCCTGGGATACCTCATATTCGTCACCCAAGATATGGGGGCCGATATAGGCGGAAACGTTGCTCGCATCGCAGCCGGCAGCATCGCAAAGCGCCTGGCACGCCTTGGCAGAAATACGTGCAATCGTGCCCTTCCAACCGGAGTGCACCACGGCAAATCCGCCAGGGGCCACCAGCACCACGGGAACGCAGTCGGCAAAGCAGAGCAGCACGGGCACGTTATGCGCCGTGCAGACGATGGCATCACAGCCCTCGGCAATCTGCTCGCGAACGTCCTCAAGGTCATCGGCGCCGTTCGAGGTCACCGCAACGATATGATCACCATGGACCTGATTGGGAACGAGCAGGTTGTGCTCGCACTCGGCGGCACCCATAGCTTCGAGCGCACGACGACGATTTTCTTGAACAGCAAAGGGGTCATCGCCAACATGCGAGCCCAAGTTGAGTGAGGAGTACGCATCTTCGGAAACGCCACCGGCGCGCTCGGTGAAGGCAAAGCGAACATCGGATGTCGCGCCCTCCACCAACGTAACTCCATCATGGTCGACACGCGAAACGTTGTCCGCACGTGCTGCCATACTAAAGCCTCCTAATAACACAAGTACCGCGGCATCGCCGCTACAGCCCGCGTTTATACGGCTGTCATACTTCTCTAAAAGGATACCTGCTGCGCTGGAGGCAATCGTAAAGGGAACGTAAAGAGATTGGAGGTTCTAGTTTACAAAGTCGAAATAAAAAGGGCGCGTCCATACGGACACGCCCCTGTGCACAACAATGCAAAGAACGACTTAGAAGCTACCGCGCTTCAGGAAGTCGGGAAGCTCGAACTGATCGTTGCCGAAGTTAGGAAGCTCGGTGCCACCGACGTTGCGGGTCGGAGCGGCCTGAGCCGGGCTCGTGGCAGGAGCGGTGCGCTGCGGCTCAGCGGAGGCAGCGGCCTTGCTCTGAGACTGCTGAGCAGCAAAGAGCTCGTCCTGACGGTTGACGTTGGAGTCGGAGAAGCCCGTAGCGATGACGGTGATACGCACCTGATCGCCCAGGGACTCGTCGACAACGGTACCGAAGATGATGTTGGCCTCGGGGTCGACGGCGTTGGCGACAACGTCGGCGGCGTCGCTGATCTCCTGGATGCCCAGGTCCTTGGAACCGGCGATGGAGAGCAGCACGCGCGTGGCGCCATCGATGGAGCTCTCGAGCAGCGGGCTGGAGATGGCCTGCTGGGCAGCGTCGACGGCACGGGTATCCCCAGAAGAGGTACCGATACCCATCATGGCGGTACCGGCCTGCTTCATGATGGTCTTAACATCGGCGAAGTCCAAGTTGATGATACCGGGGACGGTGATGAGGTCGGTGATGCCCTGGGTGCCCTGGGAAAGGACGCCATCGGCAATCGCGAAGGCCTCGAGCATGGTGGTCTTCTTCTCGGCGATGTCGAGCAGCTTATCGTTAGGGATGACGATCATGGTGTCGACGCAATCGGAGAGGGTCTTAATGCCCTCCTCGGCGCTCTTCTTGCGCTTGCGGCCCTCGAAGGTGAAGGGCTTGGTCACGACGGCGACGGTCAGCGCACCGACCTCGTTCATCGCGATATCGGCAACGATGGGAGCAGCGCCGGTACCGGTGCCACCGCCCTCGCCGCAGGTGATGAACACCATGTCGGCGCCAGCGAGCGCCTCGGCAATGTCGTCGCGGGACTCATCGGCAGCCTTGCGGCCAACCTCGGGGTTGGCGCCGGCGCCCAGGCCGCGGGTAAGGTCGGTGCCGATGTGCACCTTGATATCGGCATCAGAGATCGCGAGTGCCTGAGCATCGGTGTTGATGGCAACAAACTCGACGCCGCGGATGCCCTCTTCGATCATTCGATTGACCGCGTTGGTACCGCCGCCGCCGACGCCGACCACCTTAATGACGGCAAGGTAGTTGTTGATCTCTGTCTCGTGCATGTCGGTCCTCCGAACAAAGGTTATAGCCATAGCATGGGTCGACCCCTGCGCACATTAACCTTCAGGTTGAAAGTAAATGCAAAGGTAAACCGTATTATGTTTGCACATTATGAACGTATCAGTCAAATAATTGACCGTGAAAACCAAACAAACCAGATAAACGGCGTGGTATGGCCCCTCAACAAAGCATCAACCAGCGCTACGAGGTCGGAGCGTTCCTAAATGTATAGTTACCCGGAGAGCGCACATTGATATACGTTACGCCCTCTACCTGCGAAAGCAGCTTGGTGACTACGCGCTCCTTCTTGACGATATCGTTCGAATCGCCCAGCGACACCTCAATGCCGTTATTGAGGTTTGCCGAGATGGCTTCGACCGAAGGCGTGGAAATATCCTTGACTTGTCCCAAGAACTCGCTCGAAAAACCACGCACATAATCCAAGCCAGCCTTAACGGCCTTGGAGCTCACTGCCCGGCCGGAAACCGGAGCGACATCCGCCGAGACATCAGTCAACAACACCGCGCCATAGTGCTTAGCGAGCGCCAGTGCGGCATCAATGCCGGTCAGGGTATTTGAGCCCTGCCCCGTCGTGATGACGTTGCCCTGGTCATCCACTTCGACCGACGTCGACAGCGGGGCGATCCAGGTGTCATCATCCCCGATGGCCCAGGCAAGGTCATCGGAGCTGATATAGGCAATTGCAATGACCTTGCGCTCCATCGGCGTAATGATGAGCGTATGCGGGAACTGACGCTGGACATCCACGCCCGAGACCCACGGGTTCTGCTTGAGGTCCTCGGTAATCTGGTCGGGATCGACGTTAAAAAGCGACGTTCCCTCGGGCAAATCGATCAGCTGGATAGCATCGTGCTTCGTCACATGCTCGCTGCCTTGAATCTGAATATCAGTGGCGGTAAACAATCCAGAGTTAATCACCACGATAGCAACGACGACGAGCACGGCCAAGACGGCCAAAACGCCGCCCACGATTTTGCCTTTGCCTGTAACGACAGAAGCGGCGTCTGATGTTTTATTTGCCATCGCCCTAAGTGAAGACAACGGGTTGACGCTTTTTTTACCCGAAGGCTTCTTGACGGTAACCGGCACCGATGTCAGCGAGCGCGGTTTCGATGCGCCCAGCGTGCGACCCGGACGCGGCGCTTTAGTTCCCGTCGAGGGCTTAGGAGTTGCCATGGGACGGGCAGGCTTGGCGCCCATAACAGGCTTTGACGTCACCGAGGGACGCGAGGACTTTTTTGCGGCCGGACGATTACCGAGCTGCGAGCCGACGACCGGACGACTGGTCTGTCGAGCATGCCCGACAGACTTAGAGTGCGCGACGGTATTGCGTTGAGGTTTGGCAGGCGCGCCGGAACGCCCTCCGGCGCGGCGGAAGGTGGGTTTCGATGCTCTAGAAGCCGAGGAATTTAACTTCCGGTCTGAGCTCGATGCCATACGCCTCCCTCACCTTTCCGTGCACATGTCTGATAACCGCGGCAACGTCATCGGCCGAGGCAGTTCCGTTATTAACGATAAAATTAGCGTGAACGGGCGAAACTTCCGCGCCGCCAATCGAAAAACCCTTTAATCCACAATCCTCGATAAGCTTGCCCACACTCGCATCGGGCGGATTACGAAAGACCGACCCGCAGGATGCGCGACCCATGGGCTGCGTACGCTTGCGCCTCGTCAGGTACCGTTCCATGCGCTCGCGAATGTCGGCCTTGGGCGCCGGTTTAAGCTTGAGCACGCACTCGAGGATGATCTCATTGCGGGGAAGGCTACATTCGCGGTAGCCCCAAGTGATCTCGGACCCCGCATAATGCTTGATACCGGATGCCGGGTCAAACGTTACGACATCCTCAACCAGCGAGCCAATCCACTCGGTCCGTGTGCCGGCATTCATAGATATCGCACCGCCGACCGAACCAGGGATGCCAACGGCAAACTCAAGGCCCGAGAGGCTACGCGACAGGGCATCGTTGACCAGGCGCGCGAACATCACGCCCGCACCGACCGTCAGCGTACAACCGTCATCGGCAACAACCGTGCGCTGAAACTCACGTCCGAGCGAAATGACGGCGCCGCGATAACCGCCATCGGCAACCAGCAGATTGGAGCCCTTGCCGATGATGACCCACGGCACCTGCTCGCGATCGAGCACCGCCACGGCGCGGCGAAGGGCATGATAGCTATGGCACGTCACAAAGAGGTCGGCCTTGCCGCCGATACGATAGCTCGTATGACGCGCAAGGCGCTCGTCCTCGATCACATCCGTGTCGATCATGCCCGAGAGCGCCATGACGGCGTTAAACAGACCCATTAGACTTAAGCGTCTTTCTTGGCAGTCAGATACTCAATGAACTCGGGACCGACGGTCGTAACGTCACCGGCACCCATAGTGAGCAGCAGGTCGCCCTCGCCCACCATCTGCTCGAGCTCCTGATTGAGCTCAAGACGGCTGGAACAGCACACGACCTCCTTGCCAGGATGCTTGGCGTGCACGGTATCGGCGAGCATCTTAGAGGTGACACCCGGAATGGGCATCTCGCCAGCCGAGAACACATCAATCAGCAGCAGTTTATCGGCATTGGCAAATGCATCGGCAAAGTCGTCGCACAGGGCCTGCAGGCGCGAATAGCGGTGCGGCTGGAACACAACGTCGACGTGCTTGTAGCCCAGCGACGAAGCGGCAGCAAGCGTCGCCTTGATCTCGGTGGGGTGATGGCCGTAATCATCGACCACGGTGATGCCATCGATATCGCCCACGTGGGTAAAGCGACGGCGGACGCCCTCAAAGCTCGAGAGTGCCTTGGCGGCGGCGTCGATGTCAAGGCCCAGGACATGTGCGACGGTGAGCACCGCCGTGGCGTTGAGCATGTTGTGGCGACCGGGATTGCTCTTGATCTCCACAGCATGCTCAGTGCCGTCCTCAAAGCGAACGATAAAGTCACTCTGGATGCCCTTGACATCCGGGTGCATGCAGACGATGTCGTTGCTCTCGGCAAAGCCGTAGGAAAGCACGTGACGGCCCGTCGACTTGGCGAGCTCGACCAGATGCGGGTCCTCACCGCAGACGATGACGGTGCCCTCCTCGCCCACCAGGCTCATGAATTTGGCGAAAGTTGCCTCGATCTCCTCGATACCCGAGTAGTGATCGAGGTGGTCGGCCTCGACGTTGGTCACAATGACTACGTTGGGGTTCAGGAACAGGAAGGAGCTGTCGGACTCGTCGGCCTCGGCGACAAAGTAGTCGCCCGAGCCGTTCTTGCCGTTCGTGTCATAGCCCTCGACGATGCCACCGATCAAGAAGCTCGGATCCAGGCCCATGCGGTCGAGCATGGTGGCGCACATCGAAGACGTGGTGGTCTTGCCATGCGTGCCGGCAACAGCGACGGTGGTGTAGCCGTGGCCCAAAGCAGAGAGCATCTTGGCACGGGGCCACACGGGAATACCAAGCTCGCGAGCGCGCACGAGTTCAGGGTTGGACTCCGGAATAGCGGTAGAGACAACAACCACGTCGGGCTTGACCTCGTCGATCGTGGCGGCCTCATGGCCCACATGCACCTTCACGCCAGCGCGAGTAAGCTGGCGGATATAACGTGACGTCTTAAGGTCGGAGCCGGTAACGGCATAACCGCGCTCGTGCAGAACGAGGGCGATGCCGCTCATGCCGGCG
>CABQNA010000035.1 GCA_902465425.1 uncultured Collinsella sp. | reverse complement strand
CGAGCCGTTGGCGCAGTCGATACCGATCTTGACGCCCTGCAGCGAAAAGTTCGCGCTGGCGATGAGCGAAGCAATGTAGCGGTTGCGGCCCTGCATGTAGTCCACCGTGGCGCCGATGTGGTTGCCCGTGGCCAGCGGCACCTCGCTCTTGCCATCGATGTAGTCCTCGATGAGCTCCAGTACGTCCTCGTCCATCTTAAAGCCGTCGCTGTTGACGAGCTTAATGCCGTTATCGCAAAACGGGTTGTGGCTCGCACTGATCATGATGCCGCAATCGAAGCAGCCCTCCACGGTCTGATGCGCCACGCCCGGCGTGGGGATCACGTGCAGCATATAGGCGTCCGCACCGCTCGCGACCAGGCCGCTCACCAGCGCCGCCTCGAACATATAGCTCGAGCGGCGTGTGTCCTTGCCCACGATGACGCGCGCCTTGCGCTCGCGGTTGGCGCCGTAATACCAGCCCACAAAACGGCCAATCTTATAAGCGTGCTCTACCGTCAGCCCAACGTTGGCCTCACCGCGAAAGCCGTCGGTGCCAAAGTACTTCATGCGCTCTCCTTACAAAATAGGGGCGGACAGATTGCCTGTCCGCCCCAAAATGGTACTCGATTATCTGCACTACCAGAAAAACCCTACGCCGACGCGCTGTCGCGAGCCGCCTGGCATGTAGGAGTCTGACGCAGTGTAAGCGGCTTGTCCCCCGCCTCGGCCGACGTGGTCAGCGTATACGTAATCGTCGTCGTCTCGCCAGCATGCAGGTCAACGGTACCCGAATAGAAGGGGATTCCATGCCACGTAGCGGCGCCAAGACCAAACTGGGTGCCCTCAACCGTAAGGTCACTGATGTTGCCGCCCGTCGGGGCAAACAGTGAGACATTCAGACGCTCGTCGTCGCGCGCGGCATCGGGCGCGCTCGCCGCGACGTAGTCGGGCAGCTTGCCGGCCTCCTCCTGCGTCATGATGTTCGTCAGGGTAACGGTGATGCGATAGGAGCACGTGCCGTCGCCGTTCTTCACGCCCTGGCCAATCTGCGTGTCGGCGTTCAGATACCAGTCGAGCTTGGAGAAGCTCAGGTTGTTAAAGTAAACGCCGGCAACGGGATCGGCACTCGGATCATCCGGATCGGGCAGCGAAGCGTCAATGCCCGTCTCTTTGATGGCATTCTGCTCATCATCGTTTCTCATCCAAGCGATCAGGCGGCCCTCTTCGGCACCGCGCTCGACGGCGCTGACAAGCTTCGTAACATCGACATCGCCGATACCGCCAAGGATCTTGTCGAAGGCAGCGCTGGCGACGGATGCAAAGATGCCGTCAGACTCCTCGACCGGATAGTTCCAGTACACATCGTGCATGAGGACCTTTGCGGCGTTGGTGCCGTCGACAACCGTTCCGTCGGGCAGTGACACGTTACCGACCAGGCCCAGCAGATACTGCAGGAACACCGGGTCGATACCGATGACGCCATCAACGTCCTGTCCATACTGGGACTTCCATAGCGCGGCGACACGCTGCGAGTTGCGGGGCCAATCAGGCGAATAGGTATTGCCCGAGTTGTACAGGTTACTGTGGTTGCCGAACAGCGCCTCATCCTCTTCGTCGACGCTCTCGACTGCCTCATCCTCGCTGAGTCCAATGCGGGGAACAAACTCGCCAATCGACATCTGGCCGTCAGTGACCGAAATCAGGCCCTGCGAACCGCCAAAGCCGCCGCAAGCACGAATCTCGACGTTGTTCATGGCGTACATAAGGTAGTTGCGCGTCTGGCCGTTGGCGCCGAGCATCTGGGGAAGGACGGGGGCGACCTTCTCCGCCGCGTCAACCGCGCCGTTGAGGGTGGCAAAGCCGTCCTTGGCCTTATCGACCAGCTCGGTCACCTGGGAAATATGAGTATCGCCAATGCCCTGGACCTTCTCGTTGGCGCTCTTGAACACCTTCGAGCTGCTGGAAAGCGAATCGGCGACCGCCTGCAGCGCGGACACGTTAATCATGCCGTCCTGGAACAGCTTGCCGGGCGTGGCCTGCGAAAGGTTGTCGGCCATGGGAACCAGCGCGTTGCTCGAGACATCGGACAGGGCATCAATCATGGTGCGGGCTGCGTTGATGTCACTGCCATACACCGGGATAAACGATGCCGCCGTCCACAGCGGGCTCGAGGTCTCCGCCTTCATGCTGTTGCAGAGCTCATCGATCTTCTTCGCGTCGTCAGGCAGCGTCGAAAAATCGCCCGACGTGACCTTGTCCTTAAGGCCACCGACGATCTCGACAGCCTCCTTCGCTTCACTCTTTACGGTCTTTGCCGAGTTAAGCAGCATAAAGCCGCTTGCGCCAAGCGCAACGAGAAGCACCGCGACTACAGCGGCAATAATGGCGCCGGTGTGACGCTTTTTGCGCTCGCCCTTGCGATGGCGATGACGGACCAGACCGTCAGAGGTCGAACTCGACGAAGCGTCGCTACCGTAGTTCAAGCCAAAATCGTAATAATCTTCCTTGGAACCCGAGCCCGCAAACTCGGTACCGCTATCATCCAGGCGGGCGAACGTGCCAGTCTCGGAGGCGCCGGTGTAAATCGTGCCAAGGTTACCCGTAAGCCCCGCGCCACCGGCAGAGGGAGTATTGTTGTCGGCCTTGCCGGCATTAACGTTGCCGGCGGCATTCGCGGCGTTGGCAGCACCTGCGTTGTTCGCAGGCACCGAAGGAGCCCCGCTCGGCTGCGACGCGGAGGTTGCACCGCCCGCAAAGACATTCCCTCTTGCACGGCCGGTCTTTTTTGCCTTTTGAGACTGCTCGTACAGAGCGGTAAACATCGCCGTCTCGCCCGGGGACACGCGCTTACCGGAACCGCCCTGTCCAGCGCCGCCCGGCGTGCCGGCCTTACCAGCCCCGTTCGGACGCGGCGGAACTGCAGGACGGCCGCTATCGCCGCCCTTAAAGTGATTACCAGCCATAAAGAAATCCTCGCAATTGAGTCGCAATGAAAAAGTCCATAACGTTACTAGTTTATGGCATTTTGAGCATCGACAGCTAAACTCCAGACACGGACATCAATTGGCGAAAATGCGGCACAACACCTTTTCTGTCTTGGCGGCGGCGTCAACTACACCGTGAGGAACATCATCACGATGATCATGGCAAAGCCGATAAGGTCGGTCGGCAAAAACACCGTGCCCAGCATAACGGCGCTGGTGATGGTCGCCGAAACCGGCTCCACAGTTCCGATGAGGCTCGCACGCACCGAGCCGATGTCCTTAACGCCCTGCATATAGAGCATGTAAGCAAAAAACGAGCCGATAACCACGAACACCGCGAACGCCTCGATACCGGCGGCATCGAGCGCCGGCATATGCGCCCAGGGCTGCACGAAGACACATGAGGCCACGCCCGCCGTGAGCATTGCCGAGCCCGTGACGATGGGGCTACCGTATTCGGGCAGGATCTTGGCGGGAATCACCGCCATACACGCGGCGCTGACCGCACACATAAGACCTGCTGCCAGGCCAAGCGGCGAGATATTCAGGCTGGTAGGGTCGCCGCCGGTGGCAATTAAAAAGGTTCCACCCAGAGCCAGGCCAATGCCGATGACTTCGCGAGTACGCGGCATGCGGCGATCGGTCACGCAGGCGTAGCCCATGATGATAACGAGCTGCAGGCACTGGAGCACCGTCGCGGTTCCGGCGTTCGTCAGGCGCACGGCCGAAAGATAGCAAAACTGGTTGAACAGCAGGCCAAAGGCGGTAAAGAGCAGCAGCTGCTTGCGATCGGCGGGTGTGGTCCAGAGCTTAATCAGGCGCTCGCGGTCGCGCGTAACAACCACGGCCATAAAGAGTAGACCGGCGAGAATCTGACGCACGCTCATAAGCCACAAGGTGTCGACGTGGTAGGTATCGAACAGAAAGCTCGCGCTGGTGCCCGAGAAGCCCCAAAACGAACCGCCCACCAACGTAGCCAAGACGCCCGTGATCATCTTGCGCGACGACGCATCGTTAAGGCGGTCGCGCCAGGCGCGGCGGGTGCTACGGCTGAGCTCGTCGGTGCCCTCGGGCACATCAATGTTCGACATATCGGTCGTCGGCACCGAAGCCCCTGCGCCTTCGACCTGCTCGACACACTCTTTGCTCATTCCACTCCCCCGAAACAGCCTGGAAACAATTCGGCTTACCTTACCACGGCGAAGTCACCAGCTGGAGGCTTGTCCGCTTATCGGTAGGACAATTCCGCAAGCGTCTTTCCATAGCCCGATACCGCAATGGCCTTGCATTATGCGACAGCCAAATCGCGGCAGCAGGCTCTTTTGAAATGGATATGGCAAAGCCCCCGAATTCCACAATGTAAGCGATTTTTAAAAATGTTCTTGCCACCGAGTTCAGGCTCCGTTATATTATCCCTTGCGCGCTTGCGCACCCTTGATCGGGCGTTTAGCTCAGGGGGAGAGCGCTTCCCTGACACGGAAGAGGTCAGAAGTTCAAATCTTCTAACGCCCACCAAATGTTCGCAGCTCAGAGGCTATGTCCTCTGGGCTGTTTTGTTTTATGTCGCCAAATCCGCCGGCAGTTCCAACCGCCCAACTAGCCAAAAGCCGACCATCTACTTGCCGATCTATCCATCGGCATAACCAATCAGTCCGCACCGCAACTTCTCAGCAAAACGCCGCGATGTCTGCGCCCTGCGGTATCCTTGGGCCACTTGCACCCGCAGCACCAAGGAGCCGCCATGCGCACCGAGCTCGATGTCCCCTTTTCGCACAAAGAAGAAGCCAAGGCGCTGGGCGCCAAATGGGACCGGACCAAGAAGGTCTGGTATGTACCCAGCGGCGTCAACCCCGAGCCCTTTGCCGAGTGGCTGCCCGGTGTTGACCGATCCGACCCCTCAGCGCCGTATATATATCTAGTACTGGGCAAGCCCGAGTGCTGGAAGTGTCACAAAGAGACCTCGGTCGCGGCCTTCGGCATTCCCTATCGAACCGATAACGACGAGAGCGTCGCCATCGCGCACGCGCCCAACGAATCCGGGCACATTGCCATCGACACGGCCAACGCCAACGCACTCGCCATCGTGCCCGCTCTTGGCTGCGTGCCGGGCGAGATCCGCGACTACCTTCATAAGCGCTGCGGCTACAAGCCCGTAGGCGCGCGAGCCTCCAAAGCCCCGTCGCTCGGCAACACGTGCACCAGTTGCGACGCGCTGCAAGGCAGCCGCTATCTGTTCGAGGAGCCCTCGTCCCCGTTTGCCCTCACTGCCATCAACAAGCTGCCGGCACTGGAGTTTATACGCGTCGAAGTTGCCGGCGTCTTTGGCGTCCCGGCCACGCGTACCGACTTTGACCAGGCGCTCTTTACCTGGGCACGCGACCATCACGCCGAGTTCCACAAGCAACTCGGTGAGGGGATTTATTTGTAGAGACGGAGAAGCCTTCACAGCCAGCTCCTCTGCATCACCTATCCCTCGTCGCCGGCGTCATACACGATATCGAGGCCACAAACAGGGCATTTCTCCGGATACACCGGCATATGAACGCCTGTCTGTTTTCTCACTTCGCCGCTGAGTCTGTCGCGCGCATCGATGAACCGAATGTCGAGACACGGTATTTGCGAGCCGCAGCAAGGGCAGGTGACGACAAACGACCCGCAATCAACCTCTACGCTCGGAAACATATTGTTGTCTATAAGGGCACACGGCAGTTTTCCGTACTTCCCCATCGCAATATCGCCTCGCCAGCTCATACACGCTCCCCTCTCGCTATACAAAACAGGAAGAGCATGCACCGGCGGGCGTGCGCGAGATTGTATCGCCACGCGATCCGATCAAACAACACGATCGTCAAAGAATGCCAAAGCCAAATACGCTAATACGGCAGAAGCCCCGCCTTTTCACGCTTCTTTTCCGAGCGATCGAACTCAATGCGATGGGCCTCAAGAAACACCGTATTGGGTCGCCACTGACGCTCATTCGGCTGCCTTAGCGTCGCACCCGCAAAGGAAGCGTAGTCGGTCTTATCCAGCAGGTACGATCCGCACAGCCGATATTCGCCGCAAACAGGCTCAAACGAAATCAGGTGAGCATCAAATAGGGAATGAAGATCGCGCCGAAGCAGAATGCCATTGCTGGCAACCTGCGATTTGGGTCCCGAGTAATTCTCGATATGTGCAGCCTCCAGAGCTTCGCTGACGCCGCAGTCCGACACCGCGCAACGGCCATCATAGGCGGCAACGAGCTGCTTGCGGAACCATTGCTGCCCCAATCGCTCGCGCCTTAACGCATAGCGGACCTTTTCGTCGTCGGTCGTACCCTGTCCGGCAAACTCAATATCGACGGGCATGTGCTTCAGATAACTCATGTCGGGCGCAAAACGAGGGTCCGGTCCGCCTTTATGAACAGGACCGTGCAGAACAAACCATCCGTTTTCGGGCTCGAACCGTTCAACAAACGCAAGGCCGAGCACCTTGTAGCCCACCTCGGTTGCAAATATGACTCCGACTGGAACGCCACATTCCATGCAGTTGAGCATTTTACGGTTGTAATTCTGGTCTCGAAAACCAACGGTACCCGGCGCTTGAACCGAGTACTTAATGACCCACGTACCATCGTCCAAATAGAGCGGAGGCACATCGGTGTAGAAGCTCTTTTTAGAGTTATGGACCGAAAGCGCAAAGATCTTATTGGGATCTTGCTTCACCCGATCCTGGCCCGGCCAGAAGATCCCTGAATCCCGCGTTACGGGAAAGAAGTCCGAGCCAATTCTCAAACGATACTGATACTGAGGGCTATCTTCCTTGGTGTGGTGCGGAAGGCTGGTCCAAACGCCGCCGCGCTGTTCCTCACCCAGAAACCACTCCCATGCCTCAACGTATTCGGAAGGCACGAGACTGCAGGCGTGGTCATAGCTTGGTCCATCCATCAACGGAACAGCAAGGTCAATGTCGTTCATCGCCAGCACCTACAACCATACGAACGCGAGTCATGCCCCTCAATAATATGGCCGAGAGTCAATTATTACGAGATCTCATTCCGCGATCGGCACATCGTTGATGCTCTCGGTTTGCCGCTGGCGCGCTTGTACCCCGCTACCCCGCTCCCCTGTATACTGATGTAGCACGTGTTTCATCCGGGCTTGTTGGACCGGGTCGTTCATGGGAGGGCCTTATGGCTGCTTCGAATCCGCCTAAGGGGAGCGTTTCTTCTTCGTCCATCAAGCCGGTTACGCGCAAGGCCGTGCGCTGCCAGCGCGAGGTCGCCTGGCTTGTCACGCAGGCGGCGGGCAGGCTTGTGGCGACCACCCAGGACGTCAATGCGCCTACGCCGAGCTTTGTGTTAGCGGCGGCGCTAGATTTTGTGCGCCAATTGGAGCTTGCCGCACAGGATGCCAGCGGCCACCTCGACTACCAGAATGTTATGGAGCCCGACCTGCAAACGTTCTGCCACATGGCCAAGTTGCCCGCCGCGCCCAATGCGCTTTCGGACGCAGGCTACATGTTTACGCTCTCGGGCGCGGACCTTATCCGCGACATCTATGCATACTGCAGCGAGCTCGCCGAGCGCAGCGTCTTTGGCACGGCTGAAGTCAAACCGGGAAATGTCATCAAGCTGGTTCTTAGGCTGTTCTTGATAGACGGGTTCGGGGCCATGCCGGCGTAAGCCAAGTCTTTAGCATTACCGTCGACTGGGCAACAACCGCTTTACCTTAATGGACGCCAATCGAGGGTCGATTATTGGTTCGCCTCGTCCACTAACGCATCTATCCCACGCGCTCCGACAGTCGATACTTGCGGTTGCGGCTCGTCGCCGGCGCCGTGGGCTCAAGCTCGCCTTGAGCAATGAGCGCGTTGACGCGCGACCTAACCTGGGAAATTGTGAGCCCTGTGTGCTCTGCCAGCTCGCGCGTCCCCAGCTCGCCGTAGTGTTTGAGTGCCGTCACAATTAAGCCCCCGCCATGATCGACCGGCTCGATCTTTGAACGGTAAAGTACGACCTTGAACCGATCGAATCCCGGGCAGAACAGGGGCTCGGCCAGACCATGCGCGCGCATGGCATCGATCATCATCGGGATGCCCGAGCCATTGCCCTCAGCCGGCGAACCTGCGCCATCCGGCAGCGGGACAATCGACATGAGTTTCACGAGCGTCGCGTTACGGCATCGGGAGCTGCCGTCAAACAAGTTCTCGCGAGCCTTTCCCCCGTAAAGGCCGCCGGGGTTCGTCACCTCGATACGGTCATCAAAGACGTCAACAGCGATCGACTGCCCACAGAACCGATCTCCGTATTCTCGGTGGATTACGGCGTTGGCGATTGCCTCGCGCAGGACCTCCTCGGGAATCTCCAGCGAGTCGACACGCGAGACGCCTTGGATCATCGAGGTTCGCCGCAAATTCTTGGTGACTGCCGCGACGGCATCCGAGATCATTTCGCCCAACGTTCCCTCGCAGATCGTACGGTCCATGAACCTCAACGACCCCGCCGCGCCCTTCTGCGTTCCGGCATAGACCGCCACATCGATAAAGAGCTTAGGATAGAACTGCTGAGGATAGGCACCCGCAGCCAGGAGCCCGGCCTTAGTAACATTGCCCTGGGAGTCGAGGAAATTCAGGCGCTCCAGCTTCGTTTTCTTGTCCGGCGCGCCGCGCATTGCCCGGGGTGTCAGCGAGAAAGCACGCTCTATCGTGCGGTCGACCAGGGCCTCGTCAAGATCGCCTGCGACCGCGCCGGGCACCGCATCGCGATCGCTAGGACTCGTCCGCTCGTATGACGACAGCGCCAAAACCTCGGTCGATGAAAGTGGCACGTCTTTGTCATCGATGCGCTTGTAGCTGCCACCCTGGGCGCCGCGCTCTATTACATAGCAGGGCTTGCTCGACGGGTCGAGCTCCTCAATCGTGATAACGAGAACCACGGTGCCCCGAAGCTCCACGCGCTCAATAGTGTATTTGGGCGGATTGGCCAGTTTTCCGCGGCCGCCGGCATCACCCATGCCCGCTACGAATTGGTTGAGCACCTTCTCGGTCTCAAAGTTCTCAACCGGGACAAAGCCCGCGCGCTCGCTCACGCCGAGCACGATAATTCCGCCGGCGGTATTCGCGAATGCGCTAACCGTTTCCCATACGTCGCGAGAAAGCGTCGTGGCGCTCTCCTTGACCTCGACGTTAAGATCGTCCGAGCCCATGCGCCTTAAAGACTCGAGCAGACCGGTCAGCTCGTTTTCGTTCATCTGCACGTCCTTTCGCTCAGTCCGGCGGAGAATGCCGCGAATAGATTTCCTTCATCTCTCAGCTATCTCTCGTAATTATCTCTCATCTTACTGCTATCTCTCATATAAGAGATGAGTGAGAGATGGAAGATAAGATGTCTGCCATCTGTTTCATTTAAACATGTTCTTGCTGGTAGAACAATCGGTATTGAGACAATACCATGATTGCTTGTCTCTTTGCTGCTCAGTTATCTCTCATATTTATCTCTCATCTTTCTGTTATCTCTCATATTAGAGATGAGTGAGAAATGAGAAATGCATGAGTGATGGACGGTCAGGAATCGAGAGTGGATTTCCGGACGGTTTTTGGGCGTTTTGGGGCTGTTTCCGTCCGAAAATCCACTCTCGTTCAATTTGCGTCCGAATTTCCACGCTCGTGTGTCCGAAAATCCACGCTCGTGCGGCAGATTGGTCGAGGGCCCCATATGGGTATACTCTCGAGGATTCGACTCGATTCGCCCCCGCTGGGGCGTCAAAGGAGACTGCATATGCCCACTACTTCAACCGACCCGCGCGCCGCTGCCGCCGCGCTGCTGGTGCCTGGCACCACCTGCCATGGCTTTGCCGTCGAGCGCTGCGAGACCGTGCCCGAGCTCGACTCGGACGCCTACGTGCTGCGCCACACCGCATCGGGCGCTCGCCTGCTGTACCTAGCATGCGACGACGAAAACAAGGCCTTTGCCATTGGCTTTAAGACGCCGCCGGCCGATTCCACCGGCGTGTTCCATATTCTTGAGCACTCGGTACTGTGCGGATCGGCCAAGTTTCCCGTCAAGGAGCCGTTTGTCGATCTGATCAAGAGCTCCATGCAGACGTTCCTCAACGCCATGACCTACCCCGACAAGACCATCTACCCCGTTGCCACCACCAACGAGCAGGACCTGTACAACCTGATGGACGTGTACCTGGACGCGGTGTTCAACCCGGCCATCTATACCAAGCCCACCATTTTTGAGCAGGAGGGTTGGCACTACGAGCTGGACCTGCCGGAGGGCGCCGAGGGCGAGGGCGGCGACAGCCCCGCGAGCCTGCGCGAGGGCACGCTGCGCTATAACGGCGTGGTGTTCAACGAGATGAAGGGCGCGCTGTCCGACCCCATGAGCGTGCTGGACGACGCCGTCAACGCCGCGCTCTATCCCGACACTGCCTATGCGCACGAAAGCGGCGGCGATCCGCGCGCGATTCCCGCGCTCACCTACGAGCAGTTCCTGGACACGCATGCGCGCCACTACAATCCTTCCAACTCCTATATCACGCTCTACGGCGACCTGGACGTGGACCGCGCACTGGCCTTTTTGGACGAGCGCTATCTGTCGCAGCCGAGTGCCGCGAGCCGCCGCATGGATGCAGCCGTTGCCGCCGGCGAGGACCCGTCCACGCTGGCACCCAATCCGCTGGGCGTGCAAGCGTCCGTGACCTGCGAGTATAAGCGCGTCGAGATGGCCACCACGCCCGAAAACGCCCTGGTGGGCCTGGGCCTCGTGCTGGGCAGCGCACTCGACCGCAAGCGCACGATCGCCGCGGACATCCTGTTCGAGGCGCTGCTGGGCTCCAACGAAGCGCCGGTTAAGAAGGCCATTCTGGCCGCCGGCCTGGGCGGCAACGTGGTGAGCTACACCGCGGCCGAGAGCCTGCAGCCCTACGAGCTC
>CABQNA010000034.1 GCA_902465425.1 uncultured Collinsella sp. | reverse complement strand
GAAAACAAGCTTCCCTTCGTGACTGGCGAGGAGGGTATGTGCATGGCCGGCGGCCTGTTCACCCTCTCCATCAACTATGAGGACCTGGGCTACGCCGCGGGCGAGATGGCCGTTAAGATCCTGAAGGGCGAGGCCAAGCCCGAGGATATGCCGATCAAGCACCTCTCGAGCAAGGACCTGGTCGTCGTCAAGAACGACGAAATGGCCGAGGCCCTGGGCATCGACCTTTCCGCCCTGGACGCGTAATGCCATACGCGGCATGCGTCTAGAGCCCGTGCTCGCGCTTTAGCCGCGTTATTCAATATCTGAGCCACAGGGGCGGGCGCTGTAGACCGGCGTCCGCCCTGCTTGTTTCAGGTAAAACAAAACGTCTGTCCGTAACTCTTCTATGCATTGTTACCGCTATTATGGTGAATCACGTGTCCACCCTATCCTAGGAGGTATGAAGCATGCTCATTGCATTGCAGGGCGCCGTTTCGCAGGGCGTCCTCTGGGGCATTATGGTGCTTGGCGTGTTTATCACGTTCCGCCTGCTCGACATTCCCGATATGACCTGCGACGGCAGCTTTGCCCTCGGCGGCTGCGTCTGCGCTGTGCTCATCGTCAATAACAACGTCGACCCGCTGTTCGCCGTGCTGGCCGGTATGTGCGCCGGCGCCATCGCGGGCGCCGTCACGGGCATTTTGACCACCGTCTTTGAGATTCCTGCGATCCTCGCCGGAATCCTCACCCAGATCAGCCTGTGGTCCATCAACCTGCGCATCATGGGCAAGTCCAATACGCCCATTCTTGCCAAGGGCACCGTGTTCTCGGCCGTCAGCAATATGACCGGTCTGCCGCAGTCCACCGTTGCCATCATCTTGGGCATCCTGCTCGCCGTGGCTATCGTTGCCATCCTGTATTGGTTCTTTGGCACCGAGATCGGCTCGGCGCTGCGCGCCACCGGCAACAACGAGTACATGATCCGCGCTCTGGGCGTCAACACCAACTCCACCAAGATGATCGCCCTCGTGCTCTCCAACGCCCTCATCGGCCTTTCGGGCGCGCTCATCTGCCAGAGCCAAAAGTATGCCGACATTGGTATGGGCACCGGTGCCATCGTTATCGGTCTTGCCGCCATTGTTATCGGCGAGGTGCTCGGTCGCCTGCTGCCCGGCGGACTCACACAGTTTAGCGTTCGCCTGGCCTCTGCCGTCTTTGGCTCCGTGGTGTACTTCCTTATCCGCGCCATCGTGCTGCAGTTGGGCATGGACGCCAACGACATGAAGCTGCTCTCCGCCGTGATTGTCGCTGTGGCCCTGTGCGTGCCCGTGGTTTGGGAGCGCTATAAGCTCCGCAGCTCCTACACGAAGGGGGATGAGGCAGATGCTTAAGCTCTCGCACGTCAAGAAGACCTTTAACAAGGGCACCGTCACCGAGAAGCGCGCGCTCACCGGCGTCGACCTCACCCTAAATGACGGCGACTTTGTAACCGTGATCGGCGGCAACGGCGCCGGCAAGTCCACGCTGCTCAACATGATCGCCGGCGTGTACCCGCTCGATTCGGGCGTTATTGAGCTCGACGGCACCGACATCTCGCGCCTGAGCGAGTCGCAGCGCGCCAAGTACCTGGGCCGCGTGTTTCAGGACCCCATGCGCGGTACCGCTGCCGACATGCAGATCGCCGAGAACCTGGCCCTCGCCAAGCGTCGCGGCCAGCGTCGCGGCCTTTCGTGGGGCGTCACCAAGGCCGAGAAAGATGAGTACGTCGAGCTGCTCAAGCGCCTGGACCTTGGTCTGGACACGCGTCTCAACGCCAAGGTCGGCCTGCTCTCGGGTGGCCAGCGCCAGGCACTCACCCTGCTGATGGCCACGCTCACCAGGCCGCGCCTGCTGCTGCTCGACGAGCACACCGCGGCCCTCGACCCCAAGACGGCCTCTAAGGTGCTTAACCTGACCGAGGAGATCGTCGACGAGAACCACCTGACCACGCTCATGGTCACGCACAACATGAACGACGCCATCCGTCTGGGCAACCGTCTGATCATGATGCACGAAGGCCACGTGATCTACGACGTGGCGGGCAATGAGAAGAAGTCGCTCACCGTAGCCGACCTGCTGCAGAAGTTCGAGGAGGTCTCGGGCGGCGAGCTCGCCAACGACCGCATGCTGCTGAGCTAAAACCTGCCAAAAAGGGACAGGTTTATTTTGGTAGGTTTTATCTGCGCAAACGTCAAAACCGCCGCAAAGGGACAGACGCCCTTGCGGCGGTTTTCGCATATTATGTCGATAATCCGATATTCAACCAGACATTCTGGCTAAGGACTAAGGAAACTGCCATGAAAAGACTCCCCCGCCTTGCGTTAGCCGCCGCGGTGTTTGCCGGCGCGCTCGCAGGCATCCCAAGCCTCGCTTTCGCGAGGAACCTGCCCGCCGCTATTGACGGCTCTGTGACCGTCATGCACACCAACGACATCCACGGCAGCTACAAGTACAGCTACAACGAAAGCAAGGGCACTGGCACTGTGGGCTTTGACGGACTGGCGGTTCTCTATAGCGCCCAGGGCAACGCCCCCGATCTTTTGCTCGATGCGGGCGACACCTTCCACGGACAGTCCTTCGCCACCATGAGCGAGGGCAAGAGCATCGCCGAGCTCATGGACACCTTCTATGCCGACGGCTACGACGCGACCACGCCAGGTAACCACGACTGGAGCTACGGCGCGGACAAACTCCGCACCATGACCGGCTACAGTACCACTGGCACGCCCTTCGCCATGCTCTGCGCGAACGCAAAGTCTACGAGCGGCGTATGGAGCTCGAGCATCACGAAGACGCTCGATCGCACCTGGGAGGATAGCGAAGATCACTCCACATTCGACTACAAAATCAAGGTCGGCGTCGTGGGCGCCATGGATGAGTCGCTGGGATCCTCGCTGCGCGCGGACCTGGTCGCAGGTACGTCGTTCTCGGGTGCCGCGAACGCCATCAATGCCGAGGCAGAACAGCTGCGCAAGGAGGGCTGCGATGTTGTTGTGTGTATCGCGCACACGCTCGACGCAAAGACCTTTGCCACGCGGCTCCGTGGCGTCGATGCCCTTATCGCAGGCCACGAGCACATCAACCTTAACGAGAAGGTGACGGGAGCCGACGGCAAGACGATCCACGTTGTCGAGGCAGGCAGCGCCTTTGCCGAGGTGGGGCTGCTTTCCATTCCGTACAAATACGACACGAATGGCACCGAGACGACCGACGATGACACGGTCACGGTCCCTACAGACGACAGCAACGAGAAGCTCTACACCGCCAAGAACGTCAACGACCTTTTGGCAGACCCCGACAAGGGCTCCGACTACCAAAGCCGCCTTGAAGCCGTCCGCAACAAGATCAAGCCGCTCGACGAGGACTTTGAAAACGAATCGAACAAGGTGCTCGGCACATCCACCACCAACTATTTCTACGGCGAGGACGCCGCAGGCACGCATGGTTGGGAAATGGTGCGCACCACCGATTTCCGTCCCAGCAAGGAGGGCGACACCACCAAGGCCCAGACCATCGGCCACGTGATTTGCAGCTCCTATCTTGACCTGACGGGCGCGGACCTCGCTATCGAAAACGCTGGCGGCATCCGCGGCGGCATCGCGGCGGGCAACGTGACCGCCGGCAACGTCATCGCCATCTCGCCCTACGGCAACACCGTGGAGACCTGGACCATGACCGGCGCGGACTTCCTCGCAGCGCTCGAGCACTCGCTACAAATCAGCGACGATTGCAACGACAGCTACGAGCTTCAGCAGGCTTATGTGGCGGCCGGTCACACCGAGCAGGAGGCGCAAGACACGTACAAGTGGCGCGACGACTCCGGCAGTGTCCTTTCCTTCGGCGGCATCAACGTGACAATCGATTGGACGCAGCCCGAGGGCAAGCGCATTGTGAGTGCCACACTCACCAAAGACGGCAGCACGCTCGACCCCGCCAAGACCTATACCGTCGCCACCATCATCACCAACACGACCGACTTCCCCACCTTCGCAAACGCCATCAAGCACACCGAGTGGGGTACCTGCGAGTCAGCGCTAAGGGCGCTGATCGGGCAGAACAGCTGGGAGAGCAAGATGGCCTCGCTCGCGGGCACCATCAGCTTTGGCTCCGCTGCCGTGGACCCCACGCCCACACCGGCCCCGACGCCTAAGCCCTCGCCTAAGACGGACACGACGACCACGAAGGTCATCACCAATAAGACGACCGGCAAGCTCGCCGCAACGGGAGACCGCACGTTGGCAGTAGTTGGCGCGTGCCTTATCGGCGGCATCATCGTCATCATGCTCGGCATTATCTGGAAGCGTCGACGCTAAACTACACCGCCGGGCCTTGCAGCCCCACCGCGTAAACTTTATATCGAGCACAGAAGCCCGTCCGAATTTGATCGGACGGGCTTCTTGGTGGGTATCATGGTTGGACGATCATTAGGAGGTTTTCCCTACATGGAATTGTTTGAGCCGATTCTTCATTTCTTTGAGCAACGGTGGGTCCACAACATCATCTGGGCCGTCATCTTGGCGATAGGCACCGCCGTCGCCGCCAAGGTCGTATCCAAGACCCTGAACCATCTGCTTAACCGAGACGATAACCCGCTTCCGGCATCGAGTATCTTCATCAACATCGCGCGCGCCGTCATCTGGATGATTGGCGGCAGCTTTATCCTCGACAACTGCTTTGGCATTAACGCAAACGCGCTCGTCGCCGCTCTTGGCGTCGGCGGTATCGCCATCTCGCTCGGCTTTCAGGACACGCTGTCAAACCTTATCGGCGGCATGCAAGTGACCTTTATGGGCATCATCAAACCCGGCGACAATATCGAGGTCGGCGGCGTATCCGGCGTGGTCCAAGACATCACTTGGCGTCATACGACCATCGAAGACGCCTGCGGGCAGATTATCATCGTCCCCAACTCAAATATCTCCAAGAACACGCTCGTGCATTTGATGCCCTTTGGGCGCGTGGCCGTGCCCGTTGCCGTAAAGGACACGTCCAAGTGGGCTTCCCTTGACGCGCTGGCAGACGAGCTCACCGATGCCACCAAGGCCGCCGTGCTTCCCATCTCGGGCTTTGACAAGGAGCCCTACGTACTCTTTAGCGAAATCGGCGACTTTGGCATCAAGGGCAAGATCATCTTTATCGTCAGCGACGACAGCACTACTTTCACGGCAGCCGACGCCTGCATCCGCGCCATCGCCCCCATCATCGCCTAAACCACCGCAAAGGGGTCAGGCATCTTTGTAGTGGTTTTCATTCGTGGTACCATGGTTCATATAGTTGTTTAAACGACTAAGGGAGCAACATCATGGAAGAGGCCTACCGTCAAGCACGCAAGCGCGGCGAGCAAGGACGTCGACGCGCCATTAGCCAAAGCGAGCATCCATACCTTACGGACCTCGACAGTTTGGTTGCTCAGCTCCCCTTAGGTCAGCGAGAGAATGTCGGCCTAAGGGATATTCCGCTCGAAATGGTCGTCGGCACGGTCACCAAGGGCCGTCAGTCCGCCTTTTCGTGTAACTTTATGCCCCTGCTTCCGTTTAGCACCGAGTTCGCCCGCAAGTGGTCCAACCTCTACGACATCCAGGTAACCGAGGGCTATCGCGACCCCATCATCGTCACCGAGTTCATGCATCGGTTCTATGTCCAGGAAGGCAACAAACGCGTCAGTGTCCTCAAATTCCTAGACGCCCCGACGGTTTCGGCCAAGGTCACCCGTCTCTACCCCGGCACATGGGATTCCGTCGAAAGCCGCCTGTACGGCGAGTTCTGCGCGTTTTGGCGCGTCTGCCCCCTATACGAGATCGTGTTCTCGCGTGAGGGAAGCTACGAGACGCTCGCCAAGATGCTCGGTCAGAACCTTATCGAAAAATGGCCGCAGAAAAAGGTCGACTACCTGCGCCACACTTTCCTGCTCTTTAAGCGTGCCTACCTTCGCGCAGGCGGCGATCACCTGGACATTACGCCCGCCGACGCCATGCTCGTCTACCTCAATGTGTACAACCAGGACCGCCTGCTGGATACGCCGACGGATATCGTCGTAAACCGCCTGTGCAAGATCTGGCGCGAGCTGGTCATTGCCGGCAAAAATGACGAGGACAAGGTCGAGCGTCGACGAGGAGGAGACGCCCGCCAAGTCCACCTCTGGCGTGCTCAACTTCTTTATGGGCAAGACCGTCTACTCGACGGCCAACCCCCTGCGCATCGCCTTTATCCATGAGTTCCCCTGTGCGACGTCGAGCTGGGACAGCCTGCACGACCAAGGGCGTCAGTATCTCGATGAGCACTTTGGCGGTATCGTGCGCACCGAGGCGTTCGAGGACTGTCACGATCCGGATGTGTTCTACGCCGCCGTGGAAACGGCTGTCAAACATGGAGCAAACGTCATCTTCTCGACCTCGCACCGCCTGATGGAATACACGCTCAGGGCTGCCGTTGAGTATCCCCGGGTTCGGTTCCTCAACTGCTCTATCGGCCTTCCCCATCAAAGCGTCCGTTCGTACTTTGGCAAGATGTACGAAGCCAAGTTTCTGCTGGGCGCCCTTGCGGCCAGCATGGCGGACAACCACCGCATCGGTTACCACGCGTCGGTCTTCGCCTCGGGCGCACTCAGCGAGATCAACGCCTTTGCGATTGGCGCCTCGCTGCTCGACCCGCGCGCGCAGGTCATCCTCACCTGGGGCGATGTTCCCGCCGGTGGTCTTGCCGAAGCCATGTGCCGCGAAGGCGTGAGCGTCATGACCGGCGCCGATATGTCAAAGTCGCTGGAAGATCCCACCGCCTACGGGCTTCACCGCTTGGTCGATGGCAAGGTTACCGGCATCGCCATGCCCGTCTGGAACTGGGGGCGCTACTACGAGCTTATCGTGAAAAGCCTTCTGCACGGCACATGGGACGAGACCAGCGACGACAACCAAGTGCGCGCCGTCAACTACTGGTATGGCATGAGCTCCGGCGTTATCGACATCCGTTACGCTCCGGGCCTACCCTACCAAACGCGCAAACTCGTGCAGTTGCTCCGCAACGGCATTGTTGAGGGATCCATCAACCCCTTTGGCGGCGAGCTCCACAGCCAGAACGGCGTGGTACAGATCGAAGGCTTCCCTCCGCTGCCGAGCACGCAGATTGTCGAGATGAATTGGCTGGCGGACAACGTGGTAGGCACCATTCCGCAGCTCGACGATGAGCCGAAAGTCCCTGCCCTATGAAAATCCTTGCCATAGCCGATACCGAAGAACGATGTCTTTGGGAGTGCTTTCGCAAGGAACGCTTTGAGGGAGTCGACCTGATTTTGTCCGCCGGCGATCTGGACCCGGACTATCTTGAGTTTTTGGTTACGGTCATCAACAAACCGCTCATCTACGTGCGCGGCAATCACGATGACCGCTACGCACGTCATGCACCGGGCGGATGTATCTGCGTGGAAGACAGCGTGTACACGTACCGAGGGATTCGCATTGCGGGCCTTGGCGGGTCCATGCGTTATCGCGACGGCGCCAACATGTACACCGAACGCGAGATGTCCAAGCGCATGCGTAAGCTGTCGCGTAAGGTTAGGATGGTCGGCGGGTGCGACATTCTGCTTACCCATGCACCCGCCGCCGGTATGGGTGATCTGGACGATCTGCCGCATCGAGGATTCGAGTGCTTTAACACAGCACTCGAATCCTGGAATCCCGACTACATGGTGCACGGGCATGTGCACCAAAGCTACGGTTGCGATTTTCAGCGCGAGCGTCAGCATGTGTGTGGAACGACGATCATCAACGCCTGCGGCTATACGCAGTTTGAGCTCGACCAGACGCACTACCCCATCCGCGGCTGGCAAGCAGCTTGGCTCAACTCACAAACCATGCGCCGCGAGCTCAAACGCCACGAAGCCATAGAGTCCTCAACCGCCAGAACACCCTGGTAACCACCTCAAAGGGGACGCTGACCCCTTTAAGGTGGTTTTGGCACGCGATAGCAAGAAACCCGGTCCCACACGAGGCGGAACCGGGTTTCTTTAGCAATGCTTGCTTTGCTCAGGCAGTAACTAGCAGTTACTCAGCCAGGAAGTCACGCTGGACAGCGGGATCGACCTTGACGCCAGGGCCCATGGTGGAAGACACGGAGATGGACTTGACGTACTTGCCCTTAGCAGAAGAGGGCTTGACGCGCAGAATCTCGGTGTACAGGGCAGCGTAGTTCTCAACGAGCTGCTGCTCAGAGAAGGACTTCTTGCCCAGGGGCACGTGGCAGATGCCGTAGCGGTCGGCGCGGTACTCAACGCGGCCAGCCTTGAGCTCGGAGACCATCTTGGCGACGTCCATGGTCACAGTACCGAGCTTGGGGTTCGGCATGAGGCCACGGGGACCAAGGATCTTACCGATGCGGCCAACCTTGGCCATCATGTTCGGCGTAGCGATAGCCGCGTCGAAGTTGATCTCGCCCTTCTGAATCTGGGCGACGAACTCATCGGAACCGATGATGTCGGCGCCGGCAGCCTCGGCCTCGCGGGCCTTCTCGCCCTCGGCGAAGACGGCAACACGAACGGTCTTGCCGGTGCCGTGAGGCAGGGAGATGGAACCACGGATGTTCTGGTCAGCCTTACGAGTATCGATGCCCAGACGGAAGTGGGCCTCGACGGTCTCGTCGAACTTGGCGGTATCGAGCTCCTTGATGAGCTTGGCAGCCTGAAGGGGGGTGTAGAGCGTGGCGCGGTCGATCTTCTCGGCAGCGGCGTTATAGCTCTTACCATGCTTAGCCATGTGCATTACCTCCTGTGGTTAAACGGGCGTGAGCCCTCCCACATCGTATCGTGTGCCCTATTGCACACATTTAACGGGCGCCCCGGTCGGAGCACCCGTCGTTACCATAAGAAATCGCTACTCAGCGATGAGGACGCCCATGGAACGGGCGGTACCGGCGATGATCTTCTTAGCGGCGTCAATGTCGTTGGCATTGAGGTCCGGCATCTTGATCTCGGCGATCTTGGTGAGCTGCTCCTGGGAGAGCTGACCAACCTTGTCGGCCTGGGGCTTAGCGGAACCAGACTTGAGGTTCAGCTCCTTCTTGATGAGGTGGGCCGCCGGCGGGGTCTTGGTGATGAAGGAGAAGGACTTATCCTCGTAGACAGAGATCTCAACGGGGATGATGTCGCCCTTCTTGTCCTGCGTCTCGGCGTTAAAGGCCTGGCAGAACTGCATGATGTTCACGCCAGCAGCGCCCAGGGCGGGGCCGACGGGAGGAGCGGGGTTAGCTGCACCAGCAGGAATCTGGAGCTTAATGACGTTGGCAACCTTCTTCTCAGCCATGGTCATTCCTTTCGAATCACGAGTGTGAAGTACTTGCTATATCGTAAGCACGCACGTGTTAGAAGCACTCCTGAGATGAGCAGTCACAGAAGAAGCACGCTCGCGCGAACGGACGAAAACTTAAGCGATGACAGCGACCTGGTTAAAGTCGAGCTCGACCGGCGTCTCGCGGCCAAAGATCATTAGCGTGACCTTGAGCTTGCCAGCCTCGGTGTTAACCTCGGAGACCTTGCCATCAAAGTCGGTAAGCGGGCCATCGGTGACGCGGACGGACGTACCGACCTCAATATCAACCGACGTACGCTTGGGCGAATCGCCCTTACCGGGACGACGAGTCATCTTATTGTACTCGTCGCGGGAAAGCGGAGCGGGCTTGCCATTGCCGCCCAGGAAACCGGTGACGCCAGGCGTGTTGCGAACACACGTCCAAGCATCGTCATCCATCTCCATGCGAACCAGGACATAACCCGGGAAAATCTTGGAATCCTTGGTCTCGCGCTTGCCACCCTCTTTAATCTCAGTGACGCGCTCCATAGGAATCTCGATATCAAAGATACGGTCCTGCATGCCCATGGTCTCGATGCGATGCTCGAGATCGGACTTAACGCGGTTCTCGTATCCAGAGTAAGTGTGAACGACGTACCAACGCTTAGACATGGTTTAGCCCCTCAATCCAGAGAACAGAGCAAGAGCCTCGCCAAAGCCAGCATCGAGCAGAGCGATGACGACGCCGACGACGACCAGAGAAGCGCAAACGACAACCGAGTAGTTCACGAGCTCCTTCTTATCGGGCCACGTGACACGCTTCATCTCGGACTTGACCGAAGCGAAATACTTCTTGGTGCGGGCGAAGAAACCAGGCTTCTCGTTCTTCTTGGACTTCGCAGCCTTCTCGTTCTTCTTGGCAACGGCCTTCTTGGCCTCAACCTTGGAGTTGGCGGCAGCGTTGTTGGCAGGCGCCTGCTGCTGAGCCTTCTTCTTGTTCTTCTTGTTGGCCATTTGGGTTACCTCCGCGCAATGCGCTTATACATGAGTAAACCGTAAGCCCCCAATTGGGAGCTTACGGAATAATGACTGGCACGCCAGGAAGGACTCGAACCCTCAACACTCGGTTTTGGAGACCGATGCTCTACCAATTGAACTACTGGCGTATGTGACTAGAGACTAGCGGGTCTCTTTGTGCAGCGTGTGGTGACGGCACCAGGGGCAATACTTCTTAATCTCCATACGATCAGGCATGGTCGACTTGTTCTTGGTGGTCGTATAGTTGCGGCGCTTGCACTCAGTGCACGCAAGAGTAACTAGAGTACGCATGTATCCTGAACCTTTCATTTCCGCCCCGTACGGGCACGAGTTGATACTTTATCAGCTCTACGTAAGTGCTGTCAACGAAAACCTCGAATCAATTGGTTCTCGGTGAACCCATTCATATTTGGAACACATCAATGGAGCCAACGAGATCTAATCGACGGTGCACCCAGGACCATTATCGATCCTCTCGACACCAGCAACGGCTCAATATCCATTGCAGAAAAGAACCCGGCACCCATATAAGTGCCGGGTTCTCTAAGTCAGCTATATCAAAGAGCTAATTTACTCAATGATCGTGGAGACGATGCCCGAACCGACGGTGTGGCCACCCTCGCGGATAGCGAAGCGCAGGCCCTCCTCCATGGCGATCGGGTGGATGAGGTCGCCCTCGATGGTGATGTGGTCACCAGGCATAGCCATCTCGGTGCCCTCGGGGAGCTTGACCGTACCGGTAACGTCAGTGGTACGGAAGTAGAACTGAGGACGA